>JANWYL010000174.1 GCA_025056955.1 Sandaracinaceae bacterium
CATTTCCAACTTGGTTTGCTGCATGGAAAAAAAGGAAACTTATTTCGTGCGATTGAAGAGCTGGAAACAGCACTTCAAATTTCTGGTGCAAACTTCTCCGTGCTCAGAAATCTTGCGATTCTCTACCAACGGGCGGGCTTTCGTCGCAAAGCGATTGAGGCATGGGAGCATGCGATGGAGCGTGCACCAGATCAGGAAATGCGGGTGGGGATTTGTGAGCACATCAAGAGCCTCATTCAATGAATCAAATGCGTGCTGACGAGCTGCATCTTAATTCAGGGTGGAAAGTTATACCCATTCGTCTGTTCTGCCAGATGAGTTGGTTTGCTGGGTGGTGGAGGCAAAATTCGCATGAAATTCCTCTGTCCGAAGTGCAAGCACAAGTATCAAATCGCTGACGAGCGGATTGCGGGCAAGACGCTCAAGATGGATTGCAGAAAGTGTGGACACACTTTTCTCATCCATCCTGATTTGGCCATTCGGGAACCTTCTGGGGTCGGTTCTGCGCCGACGCCTGTGCCTTCTTCTGTGCTCAATGTGGCGGCAATCGAACGGATTGCCAAGGGAGGGAGTGCTCCCTCAGCTCCAAGTGGAGCAGCAGCGCATGGATTGCTTGGAACGGATTTTCAAAAGTCGATAGCCAAGACGACCCGCACGCCTCCTCCTCCCCCTCCAGCTCCTCCCAATCCCTTGGATCAGTGGTATGTGGCCATCAATGGTGTGCCTGTCGGCCCAATGAAGCGCGAAGAGATTGTGCGTCGGATTGCCCAGGGGGAGGTGACAGAAGGGTCCCTGTGTTGGAGGGAGGGGCTCGACGATTGGTGCCGCTTGAGTGACTTGCCAGAACTGGTTGGGCTCCTGCGTCGGGCAAGTCCTTCAGCAATTCCTCCTCCCCGGTCTCCAGCCAGAACCCCTCTCCCTGCTCCATCGGCCCGTGCCGCTTCGGTGACCCAAAGGAGGTCTCTTTCCTCCAACGTGGTCCCCATCGGTGGTCGACTTGGTGGAGCTTCTGCACCAGCAATTGAAGAAGAAGTGGGTCCTGAAGAACCCACTATGGTTGGGCGCTTCGACTTCAGCTGGGCAGAGAAGGCAGCTCCTGAGCCCGCGAAGGCAAAGGCAAGCCCTTCTGTGGCTCCGGCTCGTCCCTCTTCCCGCCCCAGTTCAAACCTTGCGTCCACAGAGTTGGATGCAGCACTCCTTCCAGCGGAACCGCTCCCTCACAGTGCTGAGGCATCAAAGGGAGCCGCTGTAACTGCGACATCTGCTGCCAGTGCGGCAATATCCCAGCCTGCTCCAAAAGCAGTGCCTACAGCTCCGAATGCTGCATCGGAGCCACTGGCGAAGGTCACCTCCCACCCTCCTCCCGCTTCTCCTTTACCATCGTCTCCTGCTGAGCCTTCCTCTGAACGCAAAGGGCTATCTCCTCCTGTGCTTATGGGGGTAGCAGGAGCTGTTGCTTTTGGAGCTGTTTTTGCGTTTATCTTGGGAACGCGGCTTGCTTCTTCTCGCAACCTTAATCTCCCTTCGGACCAAACCCCCAGTCAAGCTGCAACACAACCAATGCCACAATCCGCACAGCCACCTTCCCCACCGATCCAACTACCCGAAGCCCCTCTCCTTCCTCCTCCAGAGGCTTCTCCCTCTGAGACACAAGCGCCAGCTGAACCGAAGCCAAACAAAGAAGTTGAGTCGAGCGCGCTTCGCTCTGCTTCACGCACTTCCAAAGGAGATTCCTCCGGAAAGCAAAAAGGAAACAATTCGCCTCAGGAATCTCCTGCCTCGGATCGTTTCGCTGCTTTTGCGGAGCAAAGCGATGGAGTAGTGCCTTTGGCAAGCAGGCGGGCAAGCTTAGGGGACAACGAATCCTCGGGCAAGCAAGGGCTTGAGGCAGACCAGATCCGCACGGTTGTCACGCGCGAGCGAGCCACACTCAACCGTTGTTGGGAGATGGAGCTTCGCCGTTTGGGACATGCTTCAAACACTCGCTTGGATGTTGATATTGTCATTGGTGCCTCAGGCGCTGTGACTCAGGTTCAAGTGCGGGGCCAAAATGTCGGCTCGCTTGCAGAATGCATCGAGCGTGCTGTGCGCCTGTGGCGATTTCCTGCCTCAGGAGGCAGCACGCGGACATCGTTTCCTCTCGTTTTCTCAGGCAATGAATGAAGTGCCAAACCCTTTGCCTCTCGTCATAATGCCGAGGAGGCCTTATAATTCATGGAGTGCGCATTCCTCGATGGTGGATATGGACATGCGGGGCCTTGTGGCTTCTGATTGCTGAAGGGGTCGTGCGGGGCCAGGTCAGGGAGCTCGCTTCTCCATGGGGCCAAGAGAAGCCCAAGGAACCGATGCATGGGGAAAAAGAAGAGTTGACAATTCCACCCCCTCCGCCTGGCTATTCGCTGGGGAGTCGGGAGGCTTCTGGAATTCGTCGGCCATCGCTATTCGGAAGCGATGTGCCAATTCGTGCCACAATTGCCACGCGTCTTCGCGCATTGGACTCAGATTTCCAAGTCCTTGCAGCCCGCGGGGGAAGTAGCGTCGTTGATGGCATTCTTGCAATCGTTACGGGGGCAGCGACGATTGGGATTGGTATTCTCATGGATACAACGGGAGGGCTCGCTGCGCCCGGTATCACCTCATATCTCTACGTTTATGGGGGGATTGGGATCTTGAGAGGCATTCTTGGCTTTGTGTTTTCTCGCAATCCATCAAGTGCCGCCATCACATATGCCCACATGCCAATGAGCAACTTGGCTGAAGTTCATGCAAAGCTTCGATATGGTGAAAGCGAGCTTGAGTCACTGGCCAGGAATGCAGAAATCTCACGCATTCTCGATGGGGTCCTGAGCATTGGAAGCGGCCTTGCTGTGATCCCTCTTTACCTTGGGCCTCGCAACTTTACGTTTACGGCGCCCTTTGACTACTTCATTTTGGTGGGGGCGGTGATTTCTGCCACGACTGGAATGGTGGTTTTGTTTGGAACTCACGAGGCTGAGCGCAGGTGGGTGGCGTATCGCGAGCTTCGTGATCGTTTGCGCTCAACAGAACAAGGGGCTGCGGACGAGGCGGAGCTTGAACGTGCGGCACGGGAAGCGGCCCGAACCACGAAACAAAGCAGCCTGTATGAATTGCGATGGGGGTGGGCCGATGGACCATGGGTGGGTGTGGGCTACTGGCTATGAATCTTGCACGATCAGCAGACCGAGCTAAATTGATGTTGTGGCTCTTTGAACGATGGGGGTGCAATGGTTTCGACGGGGGTGATGAAGCGAAAGCGGCGTGCCGCCGGTCCTAGTGACGGCGTAAAACCACTAGGAAAAATAAGTGCGAACGACGGGACTTACGCCTACGCTGTTGCGGCTTGATTCAAAGCACGCAACCGTTGTGAGCAGGGCGCCGGTCCCCTGCTTGTGACGTAATCAAGGCTGGCTAGGCACCTTTCTGGCGCGCAGAAAGGTGCGACACGCTGCTGCGCTAGATCCAAAGGGCCTGCCCGTGGGCGTCCTATGGGTCGAAGCCAATACACGGGCTACGCACGTAGTCGCTGTAGCGGAGCACCCTCGGACGCGGGTTCGATTCCCGCCACCTCCAATTTTTTTGAGGCTGAAAGGGGGTGGTTTGTGTTTTGTTCATGCCCTAGTAAGAGTGGTTGGGGCCCTTGCTTCCCCGGATTTGTTTGACCAGGGCGTAAAAAGCGGAGGGGTCGAGGATGCGCAAGGCTCCCAAGTAGGCGCAAATGCTTGCAATGACAGCAGTGCCCAAAGTGAGAGGGTCTTTTACCCAGGGGGCAAGAAGGGTTTGATTCATGAAGCACACAAAAATTCCAGCACCAAGGGGGCCTGCGTAAAAGCGCAAAAGGGAGGGAGCGCCATTGAGATGGAAAAATGGTCTAGAGGCTTTCCACAAAAGAAGTGATCCTGCTGTCATTGCAACAACATGACCGAGTGCGAAGCCGAACATTCCAATAGTCAGGCTCCCAACTGCGGTAAGTAGCCACACAAGAACGCCATTGATCACCTGAAAGCGCAATGCCAGGTGTGGTTTGCCAACTGCGTAAAGCACTGGAATAAGGACATTTGGGAGCAGGCCTAGCGTGATTCCTCCCGCATATACTGCGAAGAGGCTAGTGGCAGGTAGCCACTGGTCAGAAAACACAATTCGGGTGATGTCTTCTGCAAGGCCAACGAACACAGAGCCCACGCCGAAACCCAGACTCAAGGCGACGCGCAAAAACTGTTCAAGTGCCGAGCGAAAGTGGTTGGTTTCGGCCTGCAAGCGGCTGAGCAGCGGGAAGACGATCCGTCCAAGGAGGTTTACGAATGTGAGCACAAATAGGCCGTTTTCGAGTGCCCAATTGATAAACCCCACCGCCTGGGCTCCGAAAAGGGTGCCACCAATCAAGGGCACGGCAGAGCGCGTCAAAAAAACCACTATCACCCGCAGTTGATGAGCGACTCCAAAAGAGAGCAGGGATTTCCATGCATCAAGGTCAAATTTCCAGAACGGTTTCAAGGGGCGAAATAAGAGGGCGAGGATGAGGGATGACAGGGATTGGATGAGAGTGCCTGCAGCGAGGGCCCAAGGCCCAAACCCTAGCCACGCAAAAAACACAGCACTTCCATTGAACACAATGCTGTCGACAGAGTCGATCAAAGCAATTGGGACAAAGCGCAACTCGCGCTCAAGCAAGGCAATTGGGATAGAACGGAGCGAATTGAAAAAATAAGCGAGCGCCAATGCCCTTAAGATCCAAGGCCCTTGTGAGGGAAATTCTGGCCATAGTGAAGGGAGCCATGGGCTCGAGAACCAGACCAAAGCGACAACCAAGCTTGCGACTCCAAGCTGGCCAAAAAAAGCAGTTGAAGTTTGACAGGCGGTTGGCGCGCTTTCTTTTTGGATCAGGGCTGGCCCTAAGCCAATATCGCCCAAAAGAGAAAATAGGCCAGCGGTGAACTGAACCATCACAAAAATCCCAAAGTCGACTGGGCGCAGAAGACGAGCAAGAGCGAGATTGCCTAGCAGAGTTGCAAGCTGGGCAAGGCCCGATTGAAAGAGGAGAACAAGAGCACCAACCGTTGCCTTCTTCTCGTAGGCCGACGGGTTGGGTGAGGCTGGGGTGCTCATTCATCTCCCGGGAGGCACAAACTCATCGAGGAATGCTTGCAGGCGTTTTCGATGGCTTTCGAGGCTGTAATGCGTGCGGGCAAATTCGAATCCAGACTCAGACAGCTGATCCCATAGGTTGTCATCAAGTGCAAGACGCACAATCGAGCGAGCGAATTCCTCGGCAGAGTCGGCGACCAAGAGATGAACCCCGTGGACAAGGCCACTTCCTTCAATGCCTATCGAGGTACTGACACAAGGCACTCCGTATGAAAGGCTTTCAGCCACTTTGCCCTTTAAGCCGGCTCCGTAGCGCAGAGGCGCCACGGTGAGCCTGACCGAGGCATAGAGGGGAATGAGATTGGGAATGTGGCCGTGAACCTGCACGTCTGGGAGCGCTATCTTTTGGATTGAAGCGGGCATTTCGCTCCCAACAATGTGCAGCACCATGCCAGGGTGAAGGCGACGAACGATGGGCCAAATCTCGCGAAGAAGCCAATCGACCGCATCGACATTTGGGCGATGCCTGAAGCCGCCAACAAAAAGCACCCCGCTTCGACCTTCTCTGGGGGCAAGGCGCCCTGGTGTTTGACGCAAAAGAGGCCACACGAACACCTTGGCATCGGGCACAGTGCGCTTAAGATAAGCCCGCTCCGACTCGCTGAGCACAACAGTGAAATCTGACTCCCGAATGGCACGGAGCTCTCGCATTCGTGTATCACGGGCTTTGAGGAGATAAAGAGGACGAGAGCGAACGATTCCTTCCCTTTCTTCTCGGAGGTGATGTAAGTCGACAGTGTAAAAAAGACACTTTGCTTGGGGTGCGTACTGCTTTGCCCAGGGAAGGGCGCGATCTGCAACTCGGGCACGACACAAAATGAGCAAGTCAAGGGACGTGCCGTAGCGGCGAAGCCAAGTGCGAGGGCTCAAGGTTTGGGGAGGAATCAGGCACTCGATGCCTCTGGCTTCGAGGGCGGTGACGTAGGGGTCAATGCGCCACTCGAAATCAATGGGGGGGGTTCCTCGAGGAAAGGGGCTAAGGGGTGAAAAAACAACGTAGCAACGGAGCTCACGCAAGAGACTCAAAAGATGAAACAAATCGATCGATCCGGAATCCTTGTCAGGAGTGGGGAAGCCTGAAGAGATCACCAATACCCGACGTTGGCTCCATCGGTCGAGTTCCTTTGGATCGAAAGACCCTGGTGGCCCGTGGGATACGAGCACTCGCCTCCATTTTTCAAAAAAGAGAAGACGATTGGATTCAATCAGTCCGAAATTTTCAGAATTTCCAGTTGTGGCTTTACCCCAGTGGATGATCCGCGAGGCCGGTTGCACAGCGACACGATACCCCCTTGCACGGGCTTCGAAAGCAAAATCCGTGTCTTCGTAGTAGGCCCGACCATAGCGTCGATCAAG
>JANWYL010000175.1 GCA_025056955.1 Sandaracinaceae bacterium
CTGCAATAGGCCTCGCTCAAATCGAAAAAAAGCGCGGCAACATCGAAGGGGCCCGCCGCGTGATCATGAGCACCCTCGAGGCCGCCCGTGGCCTCAGCGAGGCCCAAGAGCGGCTTTGGGCAGCTGCCTTGCGCCTCGAGCTTGGGATCGAACCAGACAAAACGGAAACCGAATCATCCCCTTCATCCACCGCTCCGCTTTCCATGTCCTCAAGCGAAAAAGAGTGATCGCTCGAGGAGAAATCAGTTTGAGAAGGGATCGACCCGGCCCTGCGCTTCCTCTAGGGCATCGAGGAAGCCCTCCTCCCAACTGGATGGGCTCTCTCGTGCAATCAAAAAGAAGAGGTCGGGGTTGACATAGGGAAAGGTGCGCAGCCTTTCGAGCTCGAAGTTTTCATTGGCTTCAACAAAGGCTTGCCCATAAACCTCACTTCGGATGCTCGCAATGCGGTTTTGGATTTCTGCCCGCACCATCGGATCTGAAATCCGGGCATACATTTCCTCGAGGTAGGCGATGGCCCGTTCTGCTTGACCCAAGCGCCCAAGCATCGAGCTATTGGAGAGCACGAGCCATTCGGGGGCAGCGCCAAAACGCACTGCGTCCATGAGATGCTCAAGCCCTTCAAGCCTTAAAGACTCCCTTCGTTCTTTTGGAGCGAATATCGGGGCCTCGAAGGCCAAGGTCGCACCCAGCACCCACGCAAGCTCACCGTCTTTTGGAAAGCGCTTTCGGCCTTTATACAAAAAAACAAGGGTTCGCTCGATGTCTTCCCAGGTTGTGCCTTGGGGTGAATAAACACCTGCGCTTCCAATCCACACGTACACCGAGCGAAAATCGGGGTCGAGCGTGAGCATCGCTTCCGCATAGTTGTAGACATGCTCAAGACCCCCTCGGTGCAAAATATCCTCACCTTGGTAGACGAGGGCCATGCACCAAAGAAGCGAAGCCAGGGCATCATCGTAGCTCAAGGAAATCCAGGGGAGCCATTTCGCAGGGGGGATGGCATAGATGTCTTCGTAGCTTTGCCCCTCCATGAATTGGCGGTGTGCCTCGTAACGCAGGGTTAAAAGGGCAAGCACAGCCCCCACACCCAAAAGCCACTCAAACACCTTTAGGGCCAGGGTAGAGCCCTTCTTCCATTGGATGGCAACGCTCATCTTAAAAGACAACCCCCTCACCTACAGGAGGTGAGGGGACGAAAGCCTAAACAACTACCTCAATCAAACGATCACTCCAACTCGTTTGTGATGTTGTAACCAGGCGCACGCATGAGGTTATTGGAGTTGTCCGAACCTGCAGCCAGCTGGAATGTGGATTGGGTGCCATCACCATCCAAATCACCCATCGCGACAAAGGTGTAAAGATCCATGCCAGGGGTATTGCCGCACATTGCCCCTACACCCGTGATTGCATACTGATAATAGACTGGGTCAGCGATGGTAAATCCCAAGGCGCGGAAAGAAGCTGGCTCTGTCATGTCGAAGTCAAGTTGGGTCTTGTGGGGGCCAGGGGTATTGGTGGTTGTGGCGTTTGCGACAGTACAGAAAACAGAAGCGGTCACCATTCCTCCAAACACAAGACCTGGCGGCCAGTTTTCTTGCTGGTAGTATGCAGCAGCTCCCTTGAAGAGGTTCACGAGATTGGTGGTCGCTTCTGTGGTCTTTGAGCGGCGGATGTAACCGACGAAGGCGGGAATCGCGAGCGCAGCGAGAATCCCGATGATCACCACGACGATCATGAGTTCGATGAGGGTGAATCCGTGCCTTGACTTTCGCATTTTTGACCTCTTTTTGTTTTTTGAACAGCCCGGTTACTAAGCACATCCTGGGCCACAACCAAAACGTGCAAATTCTTCGGGGCTGTACAAAAGAAGCGCAAGAAAGTGAGGACTTTCACCACTTGAGTGGTGATTTTCACCACTGCTTGCCGCTACTCCCACCCCTCAGGGAGTGCTACGTTTGGGAAAGGCTCACAATTTCTTCCTCCCCGAGCGATCACGATCTGGGCGTTGGCGGAGGTGGTTTCGAGGCAGGCAGATACCCCATCTTCATCGAGATCGACCGCGCCATGGGCGCAAAAGTAGAAGTCGTTTTGGCCGAGGCCGGCAGGGCAATTGGGGTTGAGGACACCTGGGGGGCCTGCGAGCACTTGATAGACGAAGGGCGTTGGCTTGTCTGGCCTTGCGCCGAGCTGGCGCCACTCTCGGGGTGGATCATGCCAGAGCTCGTAGAACATCGACGCAGAACCGGGAGTGGACGAGGGAAACCACGGAGCTGCGGCATACTGGCCAAATTCAGAGCGGTAGGCCTCTTCACGCTGGCGGATTTCGCCGAGGAAGGCAAAGCCATCGGCCATGCGGGCGCGCTGCACGTAGTTGTTGAAGGCGGGGATTGCGATCGAGGCGAGAATTCCAATGATCACCACGACCACCAGCAGTTCGACCAAGGTGAAGCCGGAGTTTCTGAGTTGATGGCGAGACATTGCTTTCACTCCCTGCAAGTGCCTTTCGAAAGAAAGATGCCATGGCCAAGGGACCAATGACAGGCCCCAAAGGGCCTTAGTGCCAAATTCTTTCGGCCCGAAGGGCAGCTTCTTCCGGATCGATGGCCGAAAGCCCCGCGATTTGCACCCCGGCGGGGCAAAGGGGGGGCAGGATTGGCGCAGAACGGGGGCACGCGGGGAGAGGGGGCAGGGGAAAAGGAAATGCCCGCAAAGAAGGGGGCCACGGCCCCAGGCGGTAGCGGGGAAGGCTTGCGGCATCCAACACGCGCAAGGCTTCTTCATGGCGCCCAAGCTGCCAAAGCGCTTGGGCACGTTCAATGGCCAAGGCCGCAAGGATTTCGTGGGTGGGAGGCGAGCCTGCATCGACAAGGGCAATGGATTGGGCGAAAAAAGAAGGAGTGGCTTGAGTGGAAATCGAGTGGCGAAGCCAGTCGGGGGCAGGGCAGGGGCGAGCGAGGAGCCACCACCCCGCCTCGCAAAAGCCAAGGCCAAGCCCTTGCGCGATCCAGCCGCTTTCAACCAGGATAGGGCGCTCGGGGTGGGCATTGAGAAGGCGCTGGATGCGGCCCATGCGCCCTCCGGCCCCCTGAAGTGGAAAACCTTGCAGATCGGGGTGTTGCTCAAAGAACAAGCGCCAAAACCAAGAAGAGGCAGCAAGACCAAGTGGAACCAGGGCGATATCGGCGCGTCTTTTTTCAACAAGTTGCACGTACAAAAGGGGAGCCACCCAGTGATCGGAAGCGATGAGCACAAAGGCTTGCGGTGGAGCCTTCTCGATGGCTTCTCGGACGATGTGCCCAAGCACCCGATCGCGACCCCTCGAGCGGGCCCAGAAGGGAGGTGAAGAGGCGCTCTGCAAAAAAAAGAGGGTGATTGCCAAAGTTGTGCAAGTTGTACGCGCCCTTGGATGTTTCCAGGAAAAATGTGCAACGCGATTGGCAATCGCTGTGCTCCCAAGCAGAATCGCGGGGCCAAGGTAGTTTTGGTAGTCGGCGATTTCTGGGTGAAAGATGCGGTGAGAGCAAAGCAAGCAAGCGGTTGATGTTCCCAGCACCAACCCATCAAAGCGGCTTAGAGGGCGTTCTTTTCTGATGAGGAAAATCGCAATTCCACCCAAAAGGAGAAGCCACAATATCGGGCCACTCGCAGACCACCTGAACCACTCAACCAGGTGTTCACCAAATTCAGTGAGGGTGGTTCCGCGGTTGCGCTCATAGTCTTCACCTTGAAAATAAGCGAGAAGACGCTCGAAATTTGAAGGATCACCCCAAATAAAACCCCTGCCCTTCAACCACGCGATGGCTGGTACATAGGTGTATGGAAGGAGACCAAGCCCAAAGCCCTTCAAAAGAGGCCAAAGGGTGAGAGCGGGTTGTTGCTTGGGTAGCTTTCCTTCTGCAATTCGGAGTGCGGTGATCCCCCCAAGCAAAGCGCCGTGATAGGCGTTTGCACTAAAGGTGAGACCAAGGCCAAGCCCTGCACCAAAACTTTTTCGCTCGGGCTCAATTTCTCTGTGCTCCATCCAGGCGAGGGCCCATGCAAAGCCAAATGCAGACAGGGCATACACCTCGACCCGTGTGCCACAATCCCAAAGGGGAGGAAGGAGGAGAGCTCCCGCGATGACAAGACCAGCAAGCCATGGTGCATGGTTTTCTCGAAGGTTGCCCTCTGAAGTGGCAAGGGCCATCGCAGGAATCGCAGTGAGGGAGTGAAAAAGCGATGACATGAGGGCAAGCGCTGTAAGAGGTGAAAGCATCCACCCCCAGAGACGCACCCACACAATTCCCAAGAGGGTGTGGAGCGGTTGCCCAATGGGGTGTGAGAGGCCAATATCGACAGCCACAAGCGCAAGTTCTGAGGAATCGTATGGGCCGAGATCGGTGCCAAGCGTGGCAAGGTCGTAGAGAAAAACAAGAAGCGCCACACACCACGCTGCTTGAAAGGCCTCTCCCCTAAGATCAAGACCCAGTCCAAAGCAATTTGCCTTGCTTTTTCTTGCGTTTGCGGGCATTTTTGTGGTTGTGTCAAAAGGTGCACTCAAGTGTGGTTGCGGGTGTGGAAATCACAGCCCAGAGGGGTGGGTCTCTAAGTGCGAATCACCTTGGTTGACGCCACTATTTTTCGTCTTCGGGGTTGCTTTCTTCGATGGAGAGGCCATGCTTTTTTAGGCGGTAGCGGAAAGCGTGGAAACTCATCCCGAGCAAGCGAGCGGCAGCCTTTTGGCGACCTCCGCTTTTTTCCATGGCTTTGAGCAGCATGGTGCGCTCGAGTTCTCCGAGCCACGCGTCGAGATCGATCCCTTCTTCACCGAGCTCCGGAAGAGAAGGTGAAGGCGGTTGTTCGCAAGGTGTGGCTGGAGGATGCATGGGTATATCCTCCATGGTGATGAGGGGGCCACGCGACAATGCCACTGCACGCTCGATCAGATTTTCAAGCTCCCTCACATTTCCTGGATAGGTTTGCTGGGTGAGCCATCGGAGCACTTCTGGGTGAAAAACGAGGTGCTTATTCTGAATCGTCGCATGCTTTTTGAGGAAATGCTCGGCGAGTAGAGGGATATCTTCTCGCCGCTCCCGGAGGGGGGGAAGGTGAATGCGAATCACGTTGAGCCGATAGAAGAGGTCTTGCCTGAAATGCCCAAGGGCCACCTCTTTTTCGATGGATCGATTCGTGGCGGCAATCACCCTCACGTCCACCGCCACATCCTGGGTGGCCCCAACTGGACGAACGCTTCGTTCTTGGAGCACGCGGAGGAGTTTTGCTTGAACCGATAGGGGAAGCTCACCGATTTCGTCTAAAAAGAGGGTTCCGCCATCAGCAGCCCGAAAGAGGCCTTCTTTGCGAGTGGTGGCACCAGTAAAGGCTCCTTTCTCGTGGCCAAAGAGCTCGCTTTCGATGAGGCTTTCTGGCATCGCCGCGCAATTGATGGCCACAAAAGGCTTATCCTTTCGGGGCGAAGCTTCATGGAGCGCCCGCGCGATCATTTCTTTGCCAGTTCCGCTTTCCCCTGTGATGAGCACGCTCGAAGGGGCACTGGCGGCCCGCTCGATGAGCTCGAGGACCCGCCGCATGGCCGGGCTTTGCCCGATGATTTTGCGCTGGCTTTTGTTGAGCGCTGCCCTAAGCAGGCGGTTATCGCTGACGATGGCGCTTTTCTCAAGCGCTTTTTCGACAAGCACAAGAAGCTCATGGGTTCGAAAAGGCTTTTGTACGAAGTCGTAAGCCCCGCGCCGCATGGCCTCAAGGGCGCTTTCCACCGTGCCATAAGCAGTGATCACGATGACCTGCGTGGCCTCGTCTTTGGCCCTCGCACGGCTCAAAAGCTCCATCCCCGAACCATCTGGAAGGGCAAGATCGGTGATGATGAGGCGGTAGGGCTCGCTCTTCTCAACAGCTGAGAGGGCCTCTTTGAGATGAGCGGTGCTTTCGACAGCATAGCCCGCGCGCCGAAGCAGGACCGAAAGCATCTCACGCATCCCTGCTTCGTCCTCGCACACGAGGATCTTCGTTGGCTGGTCCAGCCCCTTCATCAAAATCCTGTTCTAGAGCTCAATTTTTTGTTGTGGCGCACCGAGATGGCTTGCACCGCATCGTAGGGGATGAAAAAGAGCGTTTGGTCAGCCTGCTCGATGCGCAAAAAAGAACCGCATTCAATTCGCACGACCTCGGAAATCACAGGGATTCCCTTGTCACAACGGAGGTAAAAGGTGAGCTGGTAATCAGGAGCGACGACGTAGCTTTGCATTTCGCCTTTGGCTTCTTCCACCTTACAGCCGGGCGCTGCGCCGAGAATCGCTTCGAGCATTTCACGCGTCATCCCTTGCATCCTCATCAGCTCCTTTTGCCTGTCAAGCATTGCTTGGCCGCCAAAGGTTGCTACTGATGCATAAAGCGATGCTTGAAAATTTGCCCGAGGAGGTCTCAATCTACGAGGTGGCGCCTCGCGATGGC
>JANWYL010000176.1 GCA_025056955.1 Sandaracinaceae bacterium
TGCTGGGCAAGCGAGGTGGTAGATGCGGTCAAAAGGCATCGCCATGGCCCCATCCCGAGGAAAGGGGCGGATCACATCGTGCTCTACAAAAGCAAAGCGGGGGTGCCCATCGAGGTGAGCAATGTTCGAGCGCAACCCGGTGTAAAAGTTATCAAGCGCAACGACCTCATCACCTTTGGCAAGCAAACGTTCAACGAGGTGAGAACCCAAAAAACCAGCTCCTCCTGTCACTAACGCTCGTCCCATAACCTCGCCTGCTTTAGCTCATTCGTCACCAAGTGCATTGGCCGCAACTCGCTAGCAAGATTTCTTGAGCATTCGTTGCCAAATCCGAAGCCCATGTTCATGCGTGGGAAGCATTGAAGCAGGTGATTCAACCTTTCCCCATCCACTTGACAAGCACAACTGTGATGTTGTCTGGCCCACCATTGGCGTTGGCCCTCTCGATCAAACGCGATGCAACCACCTTGAGATCAAGACTCTCCTGCGCAATTTCGCAGATTTCTTTGTCGCTCACAGGCCCTGAAAGCCCATCTGAGCAAAGCAAGTAAAGGTCTCCCATGTGTGGAATGTCGATGCGGGTGTCAACTTTTACGTCTTCGCGCATGCCAAGGGCCCGCACGATCACGTTCTTATGGGGAAAATTGGCGATTTCATCCTCAGTGAGCTTCCGCATTTTGAGATAGTCGTTGAGCAGTGAATGATCTTCTGTGAGCTGCTCAATTTGACCTCCGCGGATGCGATACACCCTCGAATCACCCACATGTGCAATCAGCACCCCCTCATCGATCACCTGAAGGGCGGCCATGGTCGTTCCCATGTTGCGGTAGCGGGCATCGCGTTGCTGTTCCTGATAGATGCGCCGATTCGCTAGCTTAATGCTCGTGATCAGCCGGTTTTCTTCATACCCCTTTGACTTGTCCATCTTGTAGGGCCAGGTGGCTTCTGGATCTTTGGCAGTGGCAAGGTAGAATTCACGAATCGTGTCAACAGCCAGTTTGCTTGCCACCTCACCTGAGGCATGGCCCCCCATCCCGTCAGCCACAAGATAGAGTTTTTCTTCTTCGATGATATCGAAGTTGTCTTCGTTGTGGCTGCGTTTCATTCCCACATTTGTCTCGCCGAAAGCGATGACACGGGCACTCGATGCCACTCGAACCTCCTTTGTTCGTTCAAAATCAAATCATATCGCAAACACTCAAAGCACTTGCGAAACCATGCAAAAAACTGAATCACTCACCGTAGGGAATCCAAATGTTTTTGACTTGGGTGGCCTCCCGCAAAAACTCGATGCCTTCACCCTCTCTGCCGTCAAACCAATTTCGCTCACGGCCCTGAGTGCAAAAGGTGCGTTTCATGTTCCCCACTGAGAGGCGCTCGAGCTGGGCTGTCAAATCAGAAGGCCCGTGGTACCACAGCGCATCCACTGCATCGTGAGCAGCAAGCACAGGAGCAAGCTCAGCCCGCTTTCCAGTAACAATGTTCACCACGCCGCTGGGCAAATCGCTCGTATCAAGCACCTGATAGAAGTCAGTCGCCAAAAGGGGCCAGCGCTCGCTTGGCACCACAACTGTGGTATTTCCCATCGCAATCGCGGGTGCAACCAATGAAACAAACTGCAAAAGGGGCGCTCCATCGCCTGTAACGATGCCGATCACTCCAACAGCTTCGTTCATAGCGATCGTCACGTTCCGAAATGGAGTCGAATGGACAAGCCCGTCATATTTGTCAGCCCACCCCGCATACAAAAAGAGCCGCTCAATCGCAATCTCGACCTCCACATGGGCACGCTCGCGTCACCCCGTCATTTGGGCAAGTCGGGCTGCAAATTCCTCTCGACGAACGGAAAGATTTTCTGCAATGTAGTACAAAATTTGCGCCCGCTGATAGGCGCTCATGCGGCTCCAGCTTGAAAAAGCCCCAAGAGCTGCTTCAACCGCATTTCTGATGTCTTTGCGATTTCCAAGAGCTGCCAGGCCTACAAGTTCTCCTTGAGGACCACGAACAGGGTAAGAGTAGCCCCCATCGGGGCGGACTTGCTTCCCGCTGATATAAAGCTTGGCCGTGCGATCGATTGGAGGAAGGCCGATGTCCCTGGGGAAGGAAGAAGAGGAAAATTCGGCTTCGACTTCTGGTTCTTCGATGATTTCTTTGGCTTCTGACATCCAGCGGGGCTTGAGGTACTCGTAGAGGCCCTCTTTGCCACCCTCGCGGCCGTAGCCACTTTCGCGGTATCCCCCAAAGCCAGAAGCCGCATCGAAAACATTCGTGCAGTTGATCCAAATTGTGCCTGCTTTGATTTTGGGGGCAATATCGAGGGCAAGGTTGATGTTTTCAGTCCAAATGCTCGCCGCAAGCCCGTAGACAGTGTTGTTTGCAAGCGCCACCGCTTCCTCTGGAGTGCGAAAAGCCATCACCACAACCACTGGGCCAAAGATTTCAACTTGAGCCACAGTGCTTGAGGGGTGAACATTCGTGAGGATGGTGGGAGGGTAAAAACAACCCGACTCAGGACAAGCCCACGATGGCTGCCAGCGCTTGGCCCCTTCGCGCTCCCCTTGTTCAACCAAGCCCACCACCCGAGCCAACTGGCTTTGATCGACGATTGCCCCTATATCGATCGCCTTGTCCAAAGAATCGCCAATCCGCAACTTTTCCATCCGGACGCGCAAACGAGCGAGCAAGCGTTGCTCGATGCTTTCCTGAACGAGAATCCGAGATCCGGCGCAACACACTTGGCCCTGGTTGAACCAAATCGCGTCCACAACACCTTCAACCACGGCATCGAGATCAGCATCTTCAAAAACGATAAAAGGGGATTTCCCCCCAAGCTCAAGAGAAAGCTTTTTTCCACTGCCCGCTGTGGCTTCGCGAATGATTCGGCCAACTTCGGTCGACCCTGTAAAAGCGATTTTCGAAACGCCAGGGTGACGGACCAAGGCCGCACCCGTGCGCCCATCCCCCGTGACGATGTTCACAACACCTGGCGGAAGGTTAATTTCCTTGCAAATTTCAGCAAATAGAAGCGCGGTCAGTGGGGTGAATTCCGCAGGCTTTAGAACCACGGTATTTCCTGTGGCAAGGGCAGGCGCAATTTTCCAAGCAAGCATAAGAAGAGGGAAATTCCAAGGAATGATTTGCCCAACCACCCCAACAGGCACCCAGTCAGGAAACTCCCTTTCGATGAGGGGTGCCCAACCCGCGTGATGATGAAAGTGCCGAATCACAAGCGGCACATCGATATCGCGAGATTCGCGGATCGGCTTTCCGTTATCAAGGGACTCGAGCACAGCAAAAAGCCGGTGGTGCTTTTGAATCGCCCGTGCGAGCGCGTAAAGGTAACGTGCCCTGGCGTGCCCCCCAAGCACCTGCCATTTTGGCAAAGCCTTGCGGGCAGCCTGCACGGCAAGATCGATGTCTGCCTCCGTCCCTTGGGGGACTTCAGCCAGCACAGTGCCTCGGGCCGGGCTTCGGGTGACAAAGTGGACGCTGCCTTCGACCCAACGACCATCGATGAAGTGCCCAAAGCGCCTTTTGTGGGCATCAAGCCAAGCCATCGCACGCGCTTCGCTTTCCGGGGCGGGGCCATACTCCATGTTCTCAAATGCCCTTGCAATGATATCCGTACGAAGCCCTTGCTTGCTCGCACTTCCTTCCATCTTTCCCTCAAATCATTGGTTGCCTGTGGAAAGCGGCATAACGCCCAGTCACGTGATACTCAAGCTGCCTCTCAATATCGCTCAAAAGGGCGCTTGCCCCAAAGCGAAACAGGTGGGGCTCAAGCCATTCTCTTCCGAGTTCTTCGCATACCAAGTACATGTACTCCAGAGCCTGCCGGGCCGAGCGGATGCCACCTGCAGGCTTAAAACCGACCAGATACCCAGTGCGTTCCGCGTAGGCGCGAATGGAGCGAATCATGACGAGGCTGGCTGGCAATGTGGCGTTGATGGCCTCTTTTCCTGTCGAAGTTTTGATGAAATCCGCCCCTCCCATCATGCATACCCAGCTGGCCTTGGCCACGTTTCTCAATGTGGCAAGCTCGCCAGTTGCAAGGATGGCTTTGAGGTGGGCATGGCCCGCGGCCTCGCGCATCGCACGCACCTCATCGTAAAGCCTTTTCCACTCGTTCCGAAGCACAAGCCCCCTTTGAATGACCACATCGATTTCGCTTGCCCCCTCTCTCACAGAGGAGCGAACTTCCTCAAGGCGTGCCTCAAGGGGAGAAAGGCCGGCAGGAAAGCCAGTTGAAACAGCTGCGACCTTGACGGGGCTCCCCCTGAGTTCCTCAACCGCTGTGGGAACCAAGGAATGGTAAACGCAAACCGCAGCGGTTGTGATGGGGCGATCGGAAAATCCCACCGCCTTGAGAATATCCTCGCGGACAGGCCGCTTGGCTTTCGCGCAAAGCCGCTTCACGTTGCTTGGCGTGTCATCCCCCGAAAGGGTTGTAAGGTCGATAAGGGTAATTGCTTTAAGCAGCCAGCCGATTTGCCACTCATTTTTGACCGTGCGGCGTGTTCCTATGGTCGCAGCCCGCCTTTCTGCGGCGCTTCGGTTGACGTATATGTCTTCAATCCAGTCGAGGCGAAACTCAGTGCCTGGGTTGCGCTCGAAAGCCATCTCTTCACCCTGAGTGTGCTTTTGGCAAGGCAGCTTCAGCCCATCGGCCGAACAAGCGGTCAAAAACGATGGCTGCTGCTGCGCGCACCGAAAGATGATTATAGCCATCAATACCGCAAATGGGCTCAAGAAGAAATTCTGCGCTTTTAAGCACGCTTGCATGGAGGCCATGAGCTGTTCCAAAAAGGATCAAAGAGGGGCGCTCAGTGCTTGCAAGAAGACGCAAAAGCGCTTCGGGAGAACACGTCTCCCGCGCAAAGGGTCTGGCTTCGGTTGCAACCTGAAGCGGTGGCAAGCCGTGGGTTACCTCGATCACCTGAACGACTTCTTCAATCGAAGCCGCAGGCCAACAGCGTTCAAGGGCCTCTTTGCGCTCTGGAATTCGTCGGGCACCGGCCCCTTTTTGCCAGTGATCAAGAATTGCTTGGACAATCTGCCGCTGGGCTGTAATCGGCGTTACCACAAAGTAGCCAGCAAGCCCGTAGGTGCGGGCTGAACGCGCAATGTCGTGAACATCGATGTTTGTGATTGCACTCGTCATGATTTGGCCTGTGCGATCACGAACAGGGTAATGGACAAGTGCGCAGTAGGTGCGCTTGGCAATGGCCCTAATCTCTTCCACCTTCACTTTCACCCTTCGTGTTTTGGCACTCGACTTCGAGCTCGGCCCGAAGCTGCTCGAGCACCGCCAAATCCTCTGGCTTGAGTGGAGCGCTTGCAAGCAAATCCGGGCGCATCCGAAGGGTCTTGCGCAAGGCTTCTCGCCGCCTCCATTTGGCAACTTTTTCGTGATGGCCTGAGCGCAGGACCTCAGGCACTTCTTCGCCTCGAAAAACTGCAGGCCTCGTGTAATGAGGCCCCTCAAGCAAGCCCGAAGCAAAAGATTCCTCTTCCAATGACTCGGGATTGCCAATGACCCATGGAATCAACCTCGCCACGCTCTCGATCACGGCCATGGCCGCCACCTCTCCGCCCATGAGCACGTAGTCACCAATCGAGAGCTCTAGATCAGCCCGCCTAACAGCTCGCTCGTCGATGCCCTCATAGCGCCCGCAAATCAAAGTGATGGCTTTTTGTTCTTTTGCGAGTTTTCGGGCAAGCCCCTGATCAAAGCGCACCCCTTGTGCGCTCAGAAGAATGCGAAAGGGGCGTTTTCCACTTCGCGCAAGCTCCCTCGCCTCTGCAGCTTCCATCGCTTCGACAATCGGCGGCGCCTTCATGACCATGCCGTTCCCCCCGCCATAAGGCGTATCGTCGACTGTGCGGTGGCGGTCACTTGTAAAGTCGCGTGGATTTACGCGCTCGACAGCAACCAGACCGCGCGCAATCGCCTTCCCCAAAAGGCCAGCCTGCAGAAAAGAGTCAAAAATCTCCGGCAAAACCGTGATGATGTAAAAATGCACTTTCCTCTCATTTTTTTCTTTTCTTCTTTCGATTGACCAGATCTTCTAAGTAGGCCACGCGAATGATGCCGCTTCTCAGGTCAACCTCTTCAACATATGGCGTGGCAACTGGAATCTCAATCATTTCTCCCTCAAAGCGGGTCACAATGGTGTTCGCAGTGGGATAAATTCCAAAGTCCTCAACCCTTCCTATGATTCTCCCTTCAAACTCGACCTTGAGGTGTAGCAAGTCAAAAAGGTAGACCTCACCCTCATCACACTCAGGAAGCGCCTCGCGCGGAACGCATGCAACCAACCCATGCACCGATTCTGCCGCAGTGCGATCAGTGAAGGCATCGAGCCTGAGGATGACTCCTTTTGGAATTCGACGAAAAGAAAGAACCTTTGCCTTGCTTTTTGCTT
>JANWYL010000177.1 GCA_025056955.1 Sandaracinaceae bacterium
AGCTCAAGGATGATGGGCAAGGAGGAGCCAGTGTCGATGGGCATGCCGTTGAGGGCTTGCGCCCATCGGGATTCACTCCTAGTGAATTGATGTGCCCTTCGTTCTTGACCTGCGCCAAAAAGTGTACGTGAGCCTCGTCGGCCTTTTCATCACCACCTTGCTTGTGGCTGATCTGGTGGCCGGAAAGTACTTTGTTTTCATGGGGCTCGAAATGTCGGCTGGAACAGTCACCTTTCCTGTTGCCTTCGTACTCACAGACGTGGTCAATGAGTACTATGGCAAAAAAGGCGCCCGCTTTATGACAGCCGTAGGGATGGCCATGCTGGTAACCGCCTTTTTGCTGATCGCCCTGGCCCGCAAGCTTCCTCCTTCGCCAGGCACTTTCATCCCAGAGTCTTCCTTCCAAGACGTGTTTGGCATGACACCGCGCCTGGTATTCGCTTCTCTTAGCGCTTACCTCATTTCTCAGCTCCTTGATATCCACACCTTTGCTCTCTTTAAGCGGGTGACAGAGAGCCGTCACCTCTGGCTTCGGGCCCTGGGCTCAACGGCCCTGAGCCAAGTCGTCGACACTGCGGTCGTCACCTTTGGAGTGATGGTTGGCAGTCGAGAACTCGGTGAAATCGGCCAAATCACTTTGATTCAGTACCTCTACAAAATCGCAGTGGCCATCGTTCTTACGCCACTCTGTTATCTTGCCCACGGAATCATCACGGGCAAATTGGGAATCGA
This sequence comes from Sandaracinaceae bacterium, assembly GCA_025056955.1. Classification (GTDB taxonomy): domain Bacteria; phylum Myxococcota_A; class Polyangia; order Polyangiales; family Sandaracinaceae; genus JANWYL01. The sequence goes on from JANWYL010000177.1 coordinate 733, forward strand.
CCCCATGCCTCACCTCGAGGGGGTTGAAGCAATAAAGCATGTTTAGCCACTTTTTGAGCTCCTTATCGCCTCTTCGAAAGAATAGAGGAGGCTTTGCGCTGTTCGACGCACGTCATGGTTGGCAAGCACTGCCTCCCGACCAGCCAGGCCCATGATGCTCAAAATCGGTGCAGGAGTGGTAAGGGCCTCCTTCATTGCAGAAGCAAGCGCCGAGGCCGAGCCTGCCGGCACAAGCCAACCCGAACGCCCTGGGGCCACAAGTTCTGGGATACCACCCACGAAAGTGGCAATAACCGGACGCCCAAGCGCCATCGCCTCCATGAGCACCACGGGTAAACCTTCTGCAAAGCTCGAAAGCACAAAGGCCCTTGAGCCAATAATCGCCTTTCGCACCCCGCTACCAGGCAAAGCCCCTGGCAAGTGCACACGTCCTTCAAGACCCCACCTTTTGATCGCTTCCTCAAGCTTCTTTCTCATCTCGCCCTCTCCCACAAGCACCAACTCCACCTCAACCCCCTCTTTGTGTAAAATGCCAATCGCCTCGACCAACAGAAGCTGCCCCTTTTGGGGAGCCAGTCGACCGACGCTCACAAAACGAGGCACTTCAGGCACGGGGGTGGGAGGGCACTCGAGATCCTCTGGCTCTAGACCACACCGGATAACCCGAACCTTGCCCCAATCTTCTGGCCTTGCCCAACGAAGAAGTTGGCTTTTGCCAAAGTTCGAAATTGCCACCACAAAAGAGGCATGGGCGATCTTTTCACCAAGCTTTAGACCAATTGGCCGATCGAATTCATCGGGGCCGTGCACAGTAAAGGAAAAAGATGGCCCCCCCAACAGATGCGCAAGCAAAGCAACCATCGCAGAATTCGTCCCAAAATGCGCGTGGAGATGCTCAATTCTTTCTTCCCTCATCCACTCGCAAAGAAGGCAGGCCTCAAGAAAATAGGCAGCGTGGTACAACAAACCCCGGTCAGAGCGAAAGCCCAGCCGAGAGGCTGCCCCAAGCGCCCGAGCAAAGCGCAAGGGTTCGCGAAGCGACAAACGCTCAGAAGCCCTTAGAAACGCCCACAGTGGCTCATCCAAAATCACACGGGTGCGTCTTGATTCTTCAACATCGTCCGGATCAACAAGGGCTCCCCGTTGCCTCCTAACGGAGTAGCGGAACACCTGCACACCCAGGGACTCGAGCGCTCGGATTTCGCGTCGAATGAAGGTGTGGCTCACAGCAGGATACTCGGTCACAAGGTAAGCAAGGCGCATGGCAAATTCATGCCTCAAGACGAGAAAGCACATGAGCGAGATTGGTGGTCCAGTGAGGCATGGGCCCCAAAAGCGCCTCGGTCTCCGAAAGGTCAAGCACGCTATAGGCCGGCCGCCTGGCTGGGCTTGGCCACTCGGCGCTCGTGCAAGGCTCCACCCTTACATGGCCCTCAAGCCCTAGCCCCCTCACAACGGCCTGAGCCAGCTCAAACCACGTGCATTCGCCGCCGTCACACACATGAAAAATGCCTTGGGCATTGCGCTCAATCAGAGCAAGTGTCGTGCGAGCCAAATGCTCAGCACTCGTTGGCCTTCCACGCTGATCATTGACCACGCGGAGCCTTGCGCCCTCCATCGCACAGCTTGCAATCGTTCGCACAAAATTTTTGCCCCAAGGGGCATAGAGCCAACTCGTTCGAACCTGCAAGGCCTCACAACCGCTTCGCAAAAGCCACCGCTCCCCCAGGGCTTTGCTGCGTGCATAGGCATTGCCTGGAGCAATTGGGGCATCAACCCGGTAAGGAGCCTGCGAGCGGCCATCAAAAACGTAATCTGTCCCAAAATTCACCAAAAACGCTCCGATTCTCCGCGCAAGCTCAGCCAGTCGACGCACGGCGTAAGCGTTTACGGCAAAAGCCAATTGCTCACGCGCTTCAGCTCCGTTGACATCCGTATATGCTGCACAATTCAAAATGAGTTGGGGACGCAACTTTTCGATCAATTCAAAGCAACGATCTTTAAGCAAGTCGAAATCGGGACGAAGCCCCGGAATAAAATGAGTGTTTCGTTCGCTCAATTCCTTAACAAATGCACGCCCAAGCATGCCGCTTGCACCAATCAGCAAAATTCGATGTTCTCCGAATCCTTTTTCAAATTTTTTTTTATGGTGCATATTGAGGAAGCAAACTCAAATCGATTTCAGACAATTTCGGATTTCGCGCATCTTTTGGGGAAAGGATTGGCTCTTTCCATGGCCAAGCAATGCCAATCGTTGGGTCATTCCAAGCAATTCCGATTTCGCAATTCGGATCGTAAAATTCTGTGCACTTGTATGCAAAAAGGCATCGTTCACTGAGCACCATAAAGCCATGGGCAAAGCCTGGGGGAATCCAAAGCTCACGCAAGTTCTCTGAACTGAGCTCAACTCCAACCCACTTCCCAAAAAAGGGCGATCCGACACGTACATCCACGGCCACATCAAAAACGCATCCCTCCACCACCCACACAAGTTTGCCTTGACTCTTCGGATGCTGAAGGTGAAGGCCTCGAAGCACCCCACGGTGGGAAAAAGAAAGGTTATCCTGCACAAAATCCAGTGTGATCCCTGCCTCCCGACAGCGTTCTCGGTGGTAAGTTTCGGCAAAAAAGCCCCGCGCATCGGTGATTCGCTTTGGTTCAATCACAAGCACGCCAGGGAGGTCGGTTGTGAACACCCGCATTTTCTCATCCCCCTTCTTCAGAGTTGTTCCTTGGCCAACTCCAAAAGATACTGACCATAAGTTGTTTGAGCGAGGGGCCTGGCCAGTTCGAGCAATGCATGCACATCGATCCATCCTTTGCGAAAGGCAACCTCTTCAGGGCAAGCGATCTGGAGGCCTTGCCGCTCTTGAATCGTCTGCACAAAATGAGCAGCCTGCAGTAAAGACGCAGGTGTCCCCGCATCAAGCCAAGCCACTCCTCGCCCAAGCCGTTCGAAGTGGAGCTTTCCCATCTCGAGGTACAGGCGGTTGAGGTCAGTGATTTCGAGCTCCTCTCTTCGGCTTGGCTTAAGGGTGCGAGCCAGCGCAACCACGTTTTCATCGTAAAAATAGATGCCAACGACCGCATAGTTCGACTTGGGATGAGCGGGCTTCTCCTCGATGCCCACGATCCTCCCCCGCTCGTCAAATTCAGCCACGCCATAGGCACTTGGATTCTTTACCCAATACCCGAAAATTGTGGCCCCTTCTTTTCTGTGGTTTACCTCTTCGAGAAGAGCCGGCAAGCCATGGCCGTAAAAAATGTTGTCTCCCAGGATCAAAACACTTGGGCTTCCTCGGATAAACTCTTCTCCAATCAAAAACGCTTGCGCCAACCCCTCAGGTCGGGGTTGCATCGCATATTCAATCCGCATGCCCCACTGCGCACCATTCCCAAGAAGGTTTCGAAACAGAGGCTGGTCGTGGGGGGTCGTGATCACCAACACCTCGCGAACCCCGGCCAACATGAGGGTTGTGAGGGGGTAATAAATCATCGGCTTGTCGTATACAGGCATGAGCTGCTTGCTCACAGCCTTGGTCATCGGATGGAGACGAGTGCCACTTCCGCCAGCCAGGATGATCCCTTTTCTCTCCGTCATCGCTCTCCCAACTGATTAACTCAGACGCTTTCGCCGCCCGTAGTTTGCCTCGATCCACTCGAGGTAAGCACCGCTTCGGACAGCATCCACCCACCTTCTGTTCTCGATGTACCACCGGACAGTCTTTTCAAGGCCACTCTCAAAAGATTCCTTGGGGCGCCACCCGAGCTCCCTCTGGATCTTCGATGCATCGATGGCGTAGCGCAAATCATGGCCAGGGCGATCCTCCACAAAGGTTTTGAGCGCGAGCAACTCTTCGACCGAGGCTCCCGTGTGCTTGGCCACAATTTGGCAAAGGGCATCAACCACATCGATGTTGCGACGCTCGCAATGAGCACCGATGTTGTAGCTTTCGCCATTCCGCCCTTTTTCGATCACCACTCCGATCGCATCAACATGGTCCTCGACGTAGAGCCAGTCCCGCACATTGAGCCCCCTCCCGTAAATTGGAAGCGGCTTGCGCTCAAGAAGGTTGAGGATCATGAGAGGAATGAGCTTCTCAGGAAATTGACGTGGCCCATAGTTGTTGGAACTGTTCGTGATCCGAAAAGGCAAACCATAGGTCTTGCCGTAGGCCCGGACGAGGTGATCACTTGCAGCCTTTGTCGCGGCGTAGGGGCTCGACGGATCATAGCGGCTCTCTTCGCTAAAACGCCCTGTGGGACCAAGCGAACCAAACACCTCATCAGTTGAAACATGATGAAACACCCGCCCATCCACCACGCTTCGCCCTCGCATCCAATGCCTGCGAGCAATCTCAAGTAAGTTGAAGGTACCTTCGACATTGGTTTGCACAAAAGCACGAGGGCCAAGGATGGATCGATCCACGTGAGACTCTGCTGCAAAGTGCACGATAATATCGGGCGGGCACTCCACAGCCAACCGTTCCAGTGCTTCAAAGTCGCAAATATCTATGTGCGCAAGTCGGTAATTTGGGGCATTTGCAATGGGCTCAAGCGACAATGGATTTGCCGCGTAGCCAAGCTTATCGATGTTGACAAAGTACCAGTTGGGTCGCTCAGGAACAAAGCGCAAAAGAAAATTTGAACCAATAAAGCCAGCGCCTCCTGTAACCCATACGTTCATATTTGGATTCCTCAGTGGTTGTGGTGCTTGTTTAAGCTGGGTTAAGCAGTATCGCTACCTGCCTTTAGACAAGGGTATACTCAAAACACATGTTCGGAGGAACGCCCAATTTCTTTTCTTATCTCGCTCTCCTTTTGTTCCTCCCAATTGCATTTCTTTCTTTCCTGTTCTTTCGGCCAATCGTCGCAACGACGTGGCTGATGCTGGGGGCAATGCTTTATCTTCCAGAGCGGGTTGAAGTGGACCCGCCGGTGCTTCCTCCCATTAACAAGCAGTCAATTGCAGCGCTTTGCATTTTCATTGGCTGCCTCGTACGGGCTTGGGCAAGGGTCAAGCAGGCCAAACCGCTCCGCGGAATTGATTTCTCCTTTGTCCTTGCATCAATCGGATTTGTAATCACTAACCTCCAAAACAGTGATCCCCAGGTGTTTGGGCCAACCCATCTTCCTGGGACCACCCTCTACGATGCCTTTGCTGGAAACATCAAAGATGCGCTGGTGATCTACCTCCCCTTCCTCATCGGTCGCGCGATGTATCGAAGCGCGGCCGACCTGCGTACCTTCCTCCAAATCCTTTGTGCAAGCCTGATCCTTTATGCCCCTCTGATCTTTTGGGAACTGCGCATGAGCCCCCGCTGTCACTACGATGTGTATGGCTTCATGCAAACGGACTTTCAGATGACCCTGCGCGGAGGAGGCTACCGACCCATGGTCTTTATGAATGGCGGCCTTGCGCTTGCCATGTTTGTGTTGAGCGCAGGAGTTGCCGCCCTTGCCCTCTACCGCAGCAAAGAGCGCATTCCCGTTCCTGGCATCGCCAAATTGCGGGCAGGCCCCGTGAGCAGCTTCTTTGCTCTTCTCGTTGTGCTCATGAAAAGCACAGGTGCAATTGTCTATGCCGTGGTTTGTATGCCACTTCTGGCTTTCATGCGAAAGCCCCGCATGAGGCTTGCCCTCTTTTTGGCCATCCTTGTGCTGGCTT
>JANWYL010000178.1 GCA_025056955.1 Sandaracinaceae bacterium
TCGAGGCGATCGGCCTTGGCGGATTGGGATTCGCCACCCTCGGCGGGAAAGGACAATCGCTTTTGTCGAAGCCAATGACGCGGCAATTGCCACCTCAGGAGACTACGAGCGCTACTTCATCGATGAAAGAGGTCGAAGGTGGCATCACATCATCGATCCTCGAACAGGCAAGCCCGTCGAGCACACGGTCCAGGTAACAGTGATCACGGAGCAAGGCATCGACGCAGATGCGTATTCAACAGCCTGTTTTGTGCTTGGTGCCAAAGAATGCCTTGAGCGCTTGCCGCGCTGGGAAGGCCATCCCGAAGCCCTCATCATCGACTCTGAACTTCGGGTCCACCTTTCCCCCGGGGCGTATCGCAAAATCATTTTTCAAGCTCCACTCACAGAGGGGGATGTGATCGAGCCCTAAGACCACTCCTTATCAGTTGGGCAAAAAAGGCGTGCCTCCCTCCTCTGGGCCTTTGGCTTCTTTCCGCTTTCCCCAGATGCGCTCCCACCCCTCTCGATAGGCAGGAGTACTCACCTGGGCCGGCCCCCTTTTCCTACTGAATTCGCTTGAATAAAGCACTTCCACGTCGTAAAGAGGGGTCCCTGGGCGTTGCTTAAGACGGACGATTTCCCCCATGATCGCTTCGCCTTCTTTTGGGGGCCGAAGAAGACCTATCTCAATTCGCCCCTCCCGCTTGCGCAAAACGCGCCATGCACTTCCATCAGGGAGAGGCGAATGAGGAAGTATGACGTCTTCCTTGTCATCGTCTGGAGACCTTTCGTCTTTAGGCAGAGATTGAAATTCTTTGTCGCTCATCAATTCATCATGCTCCCTTTTAAACGATTTGACGAGGCTGGTCAAAAATGAATCCGCAAAGCACCACCACTTCGGGTGGGAACGAAACCAGAACGCTGGCTCGATTCTTTTTCTTTGCCCTTCCCTTCGGTGGCATAAAGCACAATCGCGGCCACGCCACTTGCTAAGGACAGGCCCCAGGAAACGTCCGAAACCAGCGCAAAAGCTTCGCCCTCGTCGGCCGCGCTGGCCGAGGGGCTTGCGTCAAAATCGCTTTGTTTTGAAAGGGCAAGAAAACCAAACACCGTGCCAGTTACGATGCCAATGCAGCTCACCGTGGCAAGCGCCCACACGGCAGGAGAGGGCCCAGTTGAAGCAGGGGCAGGGGCAGGGGCAGGGGCAGCTCGTGATTCTTGCGCTACTTCTTGCTCTGGCTGCTCCGGCTTTGTTGAGCTCTCTTGGGGCTCTTGGGCCTCTTCGGCTTCCTCCTTGGCCGCTTCAGCCGAAGGTTCCGCTTCGTTGCCTTCGACCTGGGGTGGTGTTTCAAGGTTGGTACTTTGCTCCCCACTGCCTGGGGAAGTGGCAGATTCTCCAACCGCAGAGGAAGATTCTGCCTCATCCCTTAGGGCGGCGATACGGGCCTCAATTTCGGCACGATTGCGAGCCTGGGGGTTTTCACTCAAGTAGCGCTCTAAGGTCATGCGGGCTTCTCGCTTGAGGCCTCGCTTTTCTTGAGAACTGGCAATGCTGAGAAGCACAACTGGATTGGGCACGAGGCGGTAGGCTTCCTCAAAGGCGGCTTGGGCTTCTTCATAGCGCCCTGCTTCGAATGCCGCCTGCCCGCGAGCGTAAGCTTCTCGCGCACGGGCCCTTTGCTCAGCCACGCTTTCTGGACTTTGCGCGCGCAGCAAGGGAGTGGCAGTCAGAACAAAAGCCAAAACAGAAAAAAACACCCATCGATTCATGGCACCGCGTCCTCTTTGTCCTTGAGAGGAGTGTAGCACGCCACTTTATCGGTATTGTTCCACCCGGAAGAGGTGCTGACCAATGAAAAGGTAGTCACCGTGCTCAAGGCCACGCTCGCCTTGAATGCGGACGAATGTGCCGTTGCGGGAGCCCAAGTCGTGAAGCATGAAACCACCGTCAGGAAGCTGCTCCACACGGGCGTGCTTTGCTGAAAGGTAAAGGTCATCTGGAAAATTCATGTCACAGCCTCCGCGCCCAATCTCAATGGCTTGCCCCTTGGCGGAATATATCATCCCGTCAATTCCTCCTCGCAGCACTTGGATCACGCAAAAACTCGAGGGACGACGAGGAGGAAGGTAGAGGTAAGTCTGATCGGGGCCAGGTGCAATCGCCTCTTTTGGAACGAGGTCCAGGCGAAACACCTGCTCACCGCAAATAAAGCAATCACCCGGCGCAATGCGTGTGCTCTCACGAATGCGCACATACACCCCGTTCAAGCTGCCTTTGTCCCTAACAAATAGGCGTTCGCCGCGGTAGAATAAAATTGCGTGCTCAGGGCTCACAAAAGGGTCCTTTGAAAGGGGCACATCCGCGTTTTCGCTTCGCCCCACAAAGTGTTCCTCACCTTGAAGGATGAAGGTGACACCCTCTGATTCATCTGGGCTGCGAATGACCACCAACCTCGCCTTGCCCGTCGTTTGAATGCTTCCGTAATGGCTGACCGGATGTTCAAAGGCATCTTCCGGAACGGGTGTTCCACAAGCTCCGCAAAAGCGATGGCCAGGAAGCACAAGGCTCATGCATTCTTTGCAGATGTAGTGACGGCTCTGTTCCACGGAGTCCTCCTCTCTTTGTGCGTCTTTTCCGGGCGTCCGACGATGGGAGGGGCCCCCTTCGAGGGAACCCACTGCTGAAGAAGAGGCTTCCCATCGGTGTGAGGCACTGTCCCTAACAAGCCAAGCACCGCATAAGGGACACCTTTGAAGTGCTGGCGGAACCAAGGCATCACATTCGGCACAGATCAACCCGACTCGCCCTTCCACCAAGCGAGCGGTCTATGCGAATTCGGCGCAGCCGTCAATCGCCCCTTGCCTTTTCTTTGCCTCGGCCAGGCCCCTCCTCCAAGGCTTCGATCTCCTCGATCCCGATTCTTTTTTCTATTTCACCGCGCTGATGAGGATCAAGGCCTTTCATCAGCGCCAAGGCCGCTCGGCGGACAAGCAAAGATTCGTCCCGTAGTCCTCTTTCAATCAGGCCAAGGGGCGCTGGCTGCGCCCAATCACCCATGCGCTTGAACGCCACCCAGCGCACTCGCCAAGAGGGGTCCGATTGCGCATGCCCAGCGATGGCATCTGCAAAACGAGGCCATGGGACCTGGCGCAAGGCTTGGGCACGAATCTCGATTTCAGGCCGGGCAAGCAAGGCAAGCCATATGGCATCATTTAAGCTTTCGCTTCCAAGCGAGGAAGCCATTCGAAGCAGTGACTCGCATGCCTTTGGCTTCAAGACCTGAATCGGGGGAAGGCGTTCTTGTAAAGCGAGCCATGCTCCTTTTGGTATGGATGCTCGAAAAGGTGGCCTTTCCAAGCGCTCAGCCAAATCTTCAAGCAAAGAGGGCAAAAGGGCCTGTTCAAAACCGAAGATCGCTTTTTGCCAGGCTTCGGCCACTGCGTGGGGATCACGCAAGGCCTTTGGGCAAGCTGAAATTCCGCGGCCCAACCATTCCTCGAGAGACTCGCCTCCACGAGGTGGGGGTAAGCAATCCATGTGCAAAAGGGGGCGACTGTGCAGAATTCGGGCGGCATCGGGTGCAATCGTGCTCCAGGGGCCTAGGGCCAAGTGCGCCAAGCCCTGGGCCTCGGTTTCATCGATCCCCGCCGCAGCAACGAGCTCTGCTTGCACAATCAGATCGTTGCGCTCTGGGCCAAAAGCATGGGCAGCCCGCCTCAAAAGCACAGAAGGAGAAAGCGATGGCCCCGGCACTCCAAGCCAGGCAGCGATCCAAGGGGGAGCGATTGCAGCGATGTCATTGGGAAGTGCCACTCCGAGCAGCGCTTCAAAAACAATCACGCGAATGCCAAGGGCGTTTCGGGCGTGCCATCGGACCCAGGGAAGCCGCCTTTCTTTGGGGGGCAAGCTGGCTTCAAGCTTCGCCAAGCCATAGAGCGCAAGATGGGCCAAGGCCTCGTCTGAGGAGTCGATCAAGGCCTCAAGGCGGGCCCGATCTTCTGGCCCGATCCAGGCAATCGCTTTCTCAAGGGCACGGGCGCGTTCCTGGGCTGCAAGCAACCGATCTGCAACAAGGCCCCAAATGAGCCCTTTGGCGGCTGGCCCTGCATATTCAATGAGGAGCAACTGGGCCAGCTTTCGAAGCCCAAGGTCGCTCTCCCGAAGCGCCGAGGCGATGATCGGCAAAGCACGCCCAAACCACCTTTTGACTCCCTCTTGGTCTCCAAGGCCACGAGACCGCGTCAAAAGCCTTGCGTATAGCCCAAGCCCAAGCCGCTTCAAAATCCGGTCCCCAACCCAAAAAGCACGGTTCCCAAAAAGGCTTTTCTCGATGGCCTCCTCTTTGCTCTCGCTGTGAGCCAGCTCCAAAAGGAGCTCCGCCGCCTCTTCTCGCAACTCATCGCTTGGCGACTCGGCAATCACACGCAAAAGCAATTCCATGGCTTGTGCGAGTTCACCCCGCACGCGCAAAAGCTCGGCAAGCTCAAGCACAATGTCAAAGCGCTGAGGCACACGCTCCACCAAGCGCACAAAAAGGCGCTGGGCTGTTTCGGCATCGCCCTCTTTCAACCAAAATCGCGCAAGATTTAGTCCAAGGTCAGGATTGCCAAATCGCCCTTCAAAGAACAACTCCGTCCATCGGGCTATGACTTCCCTCTTTTTTTGGGCTGAAAAAAGCTCAAGCAGGCGGGGAAGATAAGCTTCCCCCTCTTCTCCACCTTCAACGAGGCGCATAAGAGAATCGCTTTCGCCCTGGACATCGCCTCGCTCTCGATGGATTTGTGCCCGTATTTCTTCAGCGATGCGGTCGGCTCTCCCTCCACTGCCTGCACCTTCTTGAAGCAAAGCCAGTGCCTCTTCGAAGCGCTTGCTTCGGCGCAATGCCTCGACAAGTAAGCGAAACCCCCTTCGCTCGCCGCTTTGCCAACGGACGCGAAGCTCAGAAAGCTTCGATTCCAACCGACCTCGACGAAACCAGCTTGCCACAAGGCGTTTCTCTGCCTCCCACAGCGCCTTCTCTTCGCTTGGAGTTGTCGCTTGAAGCGATACCCGGGCCGTGAGGGCCTGCTCTACCCTCTCCTCATCGCCGATTTGGCCGTAGAGCTCTGCCGCAAGCTCAAGCAGCGCCACATCTTGCGACTCGAGCAGCCGAGCGGCCTGAAGGTGCGCCAGTGCCCTCGCGTTTTGCCTGAGCCGAATGTAGATCCGCGCCGCATCGATGTGGCCATCGGGGCTGCCTCGCCGTGCGACGTGCTTTTCGATCCATTCGATGGCCCGCTGCAACCCCTCTGGTCCTTCGTTGGCAAGTTCAGAAACAAAAAGCCCAAGGGCGCTCGCATCGCGCGGTGAGCGCTTGACGATTTCTTCGAGCAAAGCGAGCGCTTGAGGGCGTGCTTCCAAACGCAACCCGACTTCAGCCCATTCGCTCATGGCTTCGACATCGCGTTGGTCTCGCCGCAAGCGCTCCCACCATTCGAGGGCCTCGGCCCTTCTGCCTCGAGCCATAAGGGCCTCGACCAAGGCTTTTGCATACTTCTTCTGCCCTCGAAAACGATGCACGAGGGCAATCTGCTCGCCAAGCGCCTCCTCATCGCGGCCCAAACGCCAAAGAAGGGCAATCAACCGCTCGCGGAGATCGGCGCGATCAGGCCAAAGGCGCAAGGCTTGCCGATAGAGCGCGAGGCTTTCTTCCTCTCGCCCAAGTTCTTCGAGGAGTTGGGCACGGGTCCCAAGGGCTTCTAAGCCCTTTTTGCGCAAAAGCCCTTCGCACGCTTCAAGGCGCCCCGAGCGCTTTCCGATGTCGACGATTGCTTCAAGAAGGGATTCGCTCCGACGGGCCCGTAAGGCAAGCCCCCATGCCTCATCGAGGCGCCTCAAGGCCGCTTCCGCCCCATCCCCACACAAAAGGCAGCGGGCCTCAAAAAGCAACCAGTCCAAGCGCTCGTTTGCCTGGAGTCGCCCCATCTTGCCCACTTCACGTGCGATCTCGAGGGCCTCCGCACACCCACCACGCTCAAGCAGGGCTTGAGCCAACTGCAAAGCCGCCTGTGAAGCCCCTTCACGCAAAAGCGCGAAGATTGTTTGACGCAACTCTCCCCACGCCTCTTCAGATTCGAGTTCGTGCTTCCCACGCTCCCTGAGCCATCGAATTCGCACAAGCGTTCTTGGCTCTTCACGGAGCGCGCAATCGATCCAAAACTTCGCTCTTTCCCTTGCTCCCTTTCGGGCTTGGCCTTGTGCCCTTTGCAAGGCCGAAAGCGCAATCCGCGCCCCCAGAGCACAAAACCTGCCAAAATTTGATTCAAAAAGCCCCTGGAGCCGCTCAAGGGCCATCCCCTCATCACCCCTTTTCCAATCGACAAGCACCTCCAAGAGCGCAAGCTCACGGGAATTGGATGGGAGTGATTG
>JANWYL010000179.1 GCA_025056955.1 Sandaracinaceae bacterium
TCCGGCCTTCTGCGTCGCGGAATGCGCGGTGCATGGCAAAATAGCCATTCGAACCCAGCTTGAAAGTGCCAGGATGTTCGCATTCATAAGTGATATTGGGCGCTGTGCCAGCAGCGACGCATACGGTGCGGGCAGGTAGCTCGACTTCGCTGCCATCGCTTTTTCGGAAGCGCATTGCGCAGAGGGCCCCATATTGGTCTTCGATGGCTGCAACTGGCGCCAGGTCCTCTGCAAAGCGGATACCTTCTTCAAGGGCTTTTATGACTTCTTCGTGGTTCAGACGGTAGGCGGGTGAGGCCTCGAGCTTGCGTCGGTACACGATGGTGACGCCGCCCAAGCTTTCGATGATTGGGTCGAAGTTTGGGTTGCGCCCCTCTTTTTGGGCACTTTCGCGTTCTTTTCGAAACATGCGGCCGTGCTCAAGGAATTCCGCAAGCACAGCCCGCTCTTCTTCGTCAAAACGCTGAAGCAGCTTCTCTTCTCGCTCAGGGCATCCTTCTGTGATTTCTTCCCACTGGGCGAGCACTTTTTCGCATTGGACCACGTAATAAGCCCTGAGTTCTGTGGCTGTGTCGATGGCAGTAAGCCCACCGCCAATGACCAAGGCAGGCAGCCGCACCTGGAGCGCGGCCAAGGAGGAGTGTTTGTAGGCGCCAGTGAGCTGTAAGGACATCAAAAAATCACTCGCCTGACGCATTCCCCGGGCGAGGTTGTTTTGGATCTTTAGAATCGTCGGCCTCCCTGCTCCTCCTGCAATTGCCACATGATCGAAGCCGTATGACCAGGCGTCTTCCAGCCGAATGGTGCCACCAAAGCGCACCCCTCCAATCAATCGGACGTATGGCCTGCGTGCGAGCTCAAGGTAGATGAGCTTCAAGAAGTTTTTGTCCCACCGGACAGTGATGCCGTACTCACTCACTCCGCCAAACCCATGTATCACCCGTTCTTCAAGCGCTTCGAACAGCATCTCGTAGTGCTCGATTGGCTCTTCGAGAAGATGCTTCGGAAGGGGCTCGATCTTAAGCGCGTCGATCGCGATGACTCCAAAGCCTTCTTGAGAGAGCCAATGGCTCAGGGTGTATCCTGCAGGGCCAAGCCCAACGACCAGGACGTTATGGCCATGGTATGGAAGGGGATAGGGGCGCTTTGGACGAAGTGGATTCCAACGGGTGAGCAGGCCATAGATTTCGACCCCCCAGCGCATGGAAAGCACATCGACGAGGATGCGGGTTTCGATTTGGGGGATATTGACGGGCTCTTGCTTCTGAAAAATGCATGCCCGCATGCATTCGTTGCAGATTCTGTGGCCAGTGCCTGGGACCATGGGGTTATCGATGAGGATCAAGGCCAGCGCCCCAATTGCATCCCCTTGCCGATAGACAAAATGGGCTTCTGAGATTTTTTCTTCAAGTGGGCAGCCCGTAAGCGGCACACCCAAGGCGTTGGTTTTGAGGCGCCCGTCGATTGCGCGAAAGCCCTTGCTGCAAGAGTCTTTTTTGCGCTCGTGGCAATAGAGGCAGTACTCGACCTGATTCCGCACTTCTCTTCGGCTCATGCGGGGGTCGGTGAGGGCAAAGCCATCGCGATGCCTAAGGTGCAGTAATTTTCCTGCTTTGCGAAGAGGCACTGGGCCCATGGTGAGGCGCTCTGTTGGAACGAGGGCTTGGGGGTCGATGGGACGCGCAAGATCGAAACACACCCATCCGGGAAGGCGGCCGCGGTTCATCACAAGCCACGATTCAAGGGCGCTCAGCAGGCGAAAAATTGCGCTTTTGGGTTCATCTCCATCAAGCCCAAAGGCAGGGGCTGCTTTGCGCACAGCAGCCTTCTCTTCTTCGTCAAGCTCTTCTTCATCAAGAGAGCTCCTGCGCACTTTGGCTTCGGCATCAAGGAGCGATACAGCCCAGTTGGCCACCTCGAGTTCATTTTCTGGATCGATGCCAAGCTTTTTCATGCCTTGACGCATCCATGCGTCATGGTTGGCGTCAAAGCCAACACCTTGCCTTTTTAAAGCTCGGCGCTTGTAAAGCTCGTCTTGCATGCGAAAGATGGCGCTTTCTTCGTCAAACGCATGCATCATCTGCTCGCGCTCGGCTTCCACCCCGAAGAGACTGGCCACAAAGGCACCAACCCAAGGAGCCGCTTCCACGAGCAAGCGGCTGCGCTCTTCGGGAGCAAGCTCTTCGCTCCTGCTTCGGTATTCTCTAAGGCGCTTTTGGATGGAAGGCGCATGAACGCCTAGCCAATCGCAAAAGGAGCGATCCAGCTTTGCGAGCGCGTGGGGATTGAAAAGGTCCGAAAAGGATAGGCCATCTCTTTCAAGGGCAGGGATCGATCGTGCTTTCATGAGTTAAATTGGCCGCTTTTACTAGATCTAAAGACGCGAAGAGCCGATGCGCATCCTCAATTGGCGCACTTCCCGTTCGCACTCCGGAAAGCGTTTTCTCGCTTTTTCAATGGCTGCTTCTGAGGAGCGAATCGCTTCCTCAATACGCACAGCAACTTCAGGCAAAATGGGCTTTTTCCCTCCCTCTGATGCCGCTAGAAAGTCCACTGTTGCTCGGGCGTGCTCTTGCTCGGCCCTTATTTCCGATTCGTACGCTTCTGCGCAAAGGTCGCGCGTCATGATCAAAGAGGCTTGGGTGAGAGGCAAGCTCCGTAGCCGCGCAAGGGCTTGTTTGCGTTCTTCAAGAGGGCGATTGATATCTAGCGCATCGTAATGAGCGAGAAAAAGCGCGGCTTCTCTCTGGCTTACTTCCTCACATCCTGCATTCACTCCACCTCCAAGATGGCACAGGGCCACTGCCCCAAGCAATCGCCTGGTCCGAAAGAGGTTTAAATTTTTCAAAACCACAAAAAACATGGTGAGAAAGGCTTACTGCACCTTGGCTCAACAAGGGCTTTTGTTCAAGTGCAAACAAAAGCAGCCTTTTGCGAAGCGAGGCCATGTAAAAAAATCCCTTAACTTGTACCTCCACGGATGACTTCGAAGGTAGGTCGGGGGTTGAGGGCCATGAGGTGGCCGCTTTCTTCGGCAATGTACATCCAACCTCGTTCGTCAACAATCAGGCCATCTGGAACGAGATCACATGGAACAGGAGCTCCAAGCGCTTGCCCGTCTGAGGCCCGAAGCACGTGCACCCGAGACGAAGGCACAAAGAGTGCCCCTCCTCGAAGCAAAGGGGCAAGCCGGCGGGGTACCGCATCTTCGGGGCTTTCATTGAGGGCACGGCGATAGCACTGCTTCCCACTTTGCATTGAAAGTGCAGTGAGATATCCGTTTACCCCATTCACGATCAACAATCCATCAACGCCAAGCATCCCTCCCCCCTTGGCTATCCCTGGATCAGGCCCTGACCACAAGAGAGTCCCTTGATGGGCGCTTCGGCACTCCAAAATCCTTTGCCCCCTTTGCTCCAAAGTGATGAGAATGTGGCCGTCCACCACCTGCGGCTCACCAACCAGCTTTCCATTTAAGCTTTCAGTGTGCAGGTATTCCCCACTCCATGCATTGAGGGCATATAAAATGGCTTCTCGACGGTTGCTTGTTTCAGCCACCACCCACAGCCGATCTTGGTGCCGTGCGGGGCGGGCATGCACTCCCCCTTCGGTGGCAAAGCGCCACACGGTTTCACCAGAAATCACGTCGATGGCATCGATGAATGCATCGCCATTGACCGCAAACACAAGACGTCCTCCTCTGCGGATTTGGAGTTTTCCAGGGAGTCGGGTGCTATAGCGAAAGCGAGGAACCCCAGTGCGCAAATCGATGGCCACCAGGTCTTCATCGGATTCGACGACGAGGAGTGTTGGAGGGAGGGAAGTGCCACTCGCCAAAATAGCCTCGCGCTTTCTTTCCTTACTGGCTGCGATTGTAAACAGCTGAATGACTTCGCCAGAATCGACTGCTCTGATTTCACATGCTCCGGAGGCCGAAATCAGCACAAGCCCTCGATCCGTGAGCAGGCTGCTTTGTGCCTCTCCTTCAGTTTCCCAAAGGCAGTGGCCTTGATTGCGGTCCAAGGCCAAGATTCTGTGTGCATTTCCAACAATCAGATGATCTCGCCACAAAAACAACTGATAGGCGTCAATGCCATCGATGGCGATGCTCCATCGCGGCACAAATTCGAGTCCTTTTTTCCCTAGCCGATAAGTTGGCTGCGTGAGGGGGGCCTTTGCTTCTTCTTCGACACGGAAGCGCTCTGGGGCAGCCGATGTAAAACAGGGAGGGCTCTTCCATGAGCGGAGGAATCGCTGCATCCGCCCGACCTCTTCAAAGAGCGCAAGGATTCGCAGGTTTCGTTTTTGCGCTCGGTCACATTCGAGCAAGGTGCTAAGAAGCTCTGAAGCCACACCGAGGACTGCTTTGCTGACCACAAAAGGATCAAGCGAAGGAAAGGTCAAAAGGCCTCCATTTTTTTCACCTAAAATCAGGGTCACTTCTGCTTTTGGATGATGGCTCCTTAGCCCAAAGCAAAAAGGCCCTAAGCACAGCCGAATGTGCAAGCCACGGTGCTCTTGGCATGCAACGATGAGAGAAGCGATGGCGCTCACCATTCGTTGGATTGCCAAAAGAATTGGAAAATCTTGAAGCAGGAGAAGGTGCTTTTTTCGAATCCAAGCCCAAAGGGAGCCCCGAAAGAGCATCGCATGGACATCCGAGTGGGAAAGGTCTGTGCCAGAAGGCTCATCTGATAAGTTGAATTTGGCCTCAAAACCAAAGCCCACTTCCTCACGTGGGGCCTCAATTTCTCCTCCTTTGCGGTAGATGGTTTGAGCTGCCTTTGAGGTTTTGAGAATTTTGGTTTTCCGTGCTCGCTCGTGAAGCTCCACCCACAGGGAAGGCTCTTTTGCCTGAATCGCATCGAGTGTGACTTCAATTGCCTTGGTCAATGGCACTGGGCGATCGATGATCCACGCTTCTGGCGAAGCTTCCGTATGGTACAAGCTAAAAAGAACGTGTTGACCGTTCCGCACGAGCGCTGCTTCCAAAGGAGAGCCCACAAAGGGAACGAGCACTTTGTGCCGCTTTCCTTCGGCGAGCAAAAGAAGCCCAGAGAGGAGTTCGGAGAGTGGAGGGAGTTCAAAGTCCAGCTCGAGCAAACGCTGTGAAAAGCGCTTCGAGATGAAGAGTTCAAGCCATGCCAGCAAGGAAGGGTGCATTGTTTTTGGACTTGCTTCCCGTTCCCCTTGTCGCGTCATAAGCTTCATGAGGCATCTCAGTGTGTGAAACACGAGTGCCTGAATTTTCTTCCAATTTTGAGGCGCGCACCATTTTTTTAGAAGCCAGAAGCTTTAGAGTTTCAATTCGTCGCCCTCTTTTCGAGAGAACCACTTCACATATTCCCGAATTTCCGCTCGAAAGTCCTCAGGCAATTCATCGAATTGAATGCCGATTGCCCAGAGTTGTCCATGTTTGCGAGTCCAGCGCACGGTACCTGCTGTTCGAACGACTTTTCCGCTTCGTGGTGCAGGAAAACGGACTTCGACCCTTGAACCAGCTTCGCAACTCTGGCTGACAATGGCCAGAATGCCTCCCTCAGAAAGATCAGCAGAACGGCCATCAAGGGCTTGAGGAGGAGAGATGACGCGCAAGGGGGCCACGTATGGGGCACGCAGAAAGCGGCGACTCTCATGGTCCACTCGCACTTCAAGCAGAGCAAGCGGCGGGATTGCTCTCCCCCAGTTTTCTTGGATGATGCGCACAAGCTGCTTGGCTGAGGGTATCCGTTTGGCGGGATCACGCTCAAGAAGGCGCATTATCAGGGCATGCAATGCTTCTGGCAACTCTGGACGTGCATTTTTGGGGCTTGGCACGGGGAGCCCCTGGAGATGGGCCCCTCTCACTTGCGCAAGTGGACCAGAAAAAGGGACTTGTCCAGTGACGCACTCGTAGAGCAACACTCCCAATGAATAAAGGTCATTTCCGGGATTGGCAGGAGCGTGTTCAAGGAGATGTTCAGGGGCGGTATACTCAAAAGTCCCGAGAATTTCTCCGGGCTGCGTAAGCTTCAGGTCGTCATTCTCTTCTGAAGCCAGGAAGGCGGCGATTCCGAAATCAACCACCTTGACCAATTCTTCTTCCCCTTTTGCTCCGATGAGCACGTTTGATGGTTTGAGATCCCGATGAATCACACCGCTTTGATGGACCGCATGCAAAGCCTCTCCAAGCTCTTTTCCCAGTGCCAAAACCGCCGGAATCGGAAGCTTTCCTCGAGCAGCGAGAAGGCTTGCAAGGCTGCGGCCTTCCACATATTCCATCGCGACAAAAGGCCCCAACTCCTCACAACGACCTGCATCATAGACGTAACAGACCCTGTGGCTGCGAATCTTGGCCATGGCCTTGGCCTCCCTATAGAGGCGCTTCTCTGCGAAAAAAGAGAGGGA
>JANWYL010000017.1 GCA_025056955.1 Sandaracinaceae bacterium
GGCTTCAAGGGCGTGCGGCCATTCGCGCGATCGGTCCAGGCTTACTTGGTTTGAGGGGTCCAAACTCGCAGGGGGCTTCTTTTGCGAAATGACGCAACTGTTTCAAGGCGGATTGTCTGCCCAACTGAAGCCTAGGCGGGGAAGCAAGGAGTGAATGAAATCAATGCCACCTCGATGGCTTCGCCCATCGGTCATCGCCTCGATGTTTCTCGAGGTCCAGGGATCTACGAAGGTAAGCCTCGGGATGGGCGGAGGCCTGGTTTGGCCATTTCATTCCCTCCCTGCCCAGGGAGTTAACGATGACAAAAAAGATGAGATCGCTGAGCAAAGCTTTGCTCGCCCAGACGAAGGTTGAAGCGCTGAAGCGGAATTCTAAACCCTGCGGAGAACCTTTCTCGTCGAACCAAGGAGGGGGGCCAGGCACAGGTCAGAACCAATGCAATTGGGATGTGTTGGAGAATTAATGGAGCATTTTAGGAAGGGAACTTCGGCTGAAAGTGGCAAAGAAAGACTTTAAAAAAAGGAAGTGGAAAATTAAACTAAAATCATGTCTCTTCGGATCGATCTCGACCACAGCCGCTTTAGGCAGATAATCCGCGGTAAGATCAGGCAAAATTTGCGTAAATTCATCACCCGTGGAGAAATTCTTGGAAAGCAAGGAAAGGACGTTGTGTCGATTCCACTGCCCCACATCGAAATTCCACGCTTGCGCCATTCAGAACGGCAAGTTGGAGGAGTGGGGCAGGGAGAAGGCAAAGAAGGTGAACCGATTGGAGGGGATGGCCAAAAGGGAGAGGGGCAGGGAAGGGCTGGCCAAGAAGAGGGAAGCCATGTTCTAGAAGCCGAAGTGACCTTGGATGAGCTTGCTGATATTTTGGGCGAAGAACTTGCTCTTCCAAGAATCGTAAACAAAGGAAAAAGCAAGATAGTCGATCTCAAAGAGCGCTATACAGGGATTCGTCGGGTAGGCCCAAGTTCACTGCGTCACTTCAAAAGAACATTTAAGCAGGCACTTAAACGCGAATTGGCGATGGGGACGTACAATCCAAAACGACCGATTGTTGTCCCAACGCCAGAAGACTTTCGTTTTCGATCATGGAATATTGAAGAAGAGCCAATTGCGAATGCAGTGATCATCTACATGATGGACGTTTCCGGCTCAATGGGAGATGAGCAAAAAGAAATTGTCCGAATTGAATCGTTTTGGATCGATACCTGGATTCGAAGGCACTATAAGGGACTTGAAACGAGGTACATCATACACGATGCAACCGCTCGAGAAGTCGATCGCGACACATTTTTTAGAACACGGGAATCGGGGGGAACGATGATCTCAAGTGCATACAAACTGTGCCATCAGATCATCGAGGCCGATTACCCAGCATCGGATTGGAACATTTACCTTTTCCACTTTTCTGACGGAGACAATTGGTCTTTGGATGATACGATGCAGTGCATTGATATTTTGAAAAACAAGCTGCTTCCAGTTTCGAATCTCTTTGGATATGGTCAAGTGGAAAGCCCTTATGGTTCTGGGCAATTCATCAAAGATTTGCGCGAACACTTAGGGAAAGATGAGCGGGTTGTGACGAGCGAAATCCGAAACCGCGATGGAATTATTCCATCGATTCAAGCTTTTTTGGGAAAAGGGAGGTAGTCCCTTATGCTTGTGCTTGAGCTTGAGTGCTTTGTTTTCGCTGAATTGTGAGGCCATCTGAGCTCCGTTCAACCACGATCGTGTCACCCGGCAGATAACGGCCAGCCAGCAAGCCCTCGGCAATTCGGTTTTCAAGGTGGCGTTGAATGGCCCGCTTGAGGGGGCGAGCACCATAAGTGGGGTCGTAGCCCACTTCCCCAAGCCAGTCCCTTGCGGCTTCTGATATTTCAAGCTTGATGTCTCGGCTTTCAAGGCGCTTCCGGAATCGCTCGATTTGGAGGTCAACCACCTTGCGGAGATGCTCTTTGTCCAGCCGATGGAATACGATGATTTCATCCAGTCGATTTAAAAGCTCTGGACGAAAATTGGCACGCAGTTCTTGAAGCACTCGCTCTTTGATGACTTCGAAATCCCAGTCTTCAAGGGTGTGGCGCGAGCCGATGTTTGAAGTGAGGATAATCACTGTGTTTTTGAAGTCAACGGTTCGACCTTGGCCATCAGTCAGCCGCCCATCGTCAAGCACTTGAAGAAGCACATTCCAGACGTCAGGGTGGGCTTTTTCGATCTCGTCAAAAAGGATAACCGAGTAAGGGCGCCTTCGCACGGGTTCGGTCAGTTGCCCGCCTTCTTCGTAGCCCACATAGCCAGGAGGTGCGCCGATCAGCCGAGACACAGAGTGCTTTTCCATGTACTCGCTCATGTCAAGGCGCACCATTGCCCGCTCATCGTCGAAAAGAAATTCCGCCAGGGCCCGCGCGAGCTCGGTTTTGCCCACTCCTGTGGGTCCCAAAAAAAGGAAGCTTCCGATTGGCCGGTTGGGGTCGCCAAGGCCTGCCCTTGAGCGACGTACCGCATTTGATACCGCGGCGATGGCCTCGCGCTGCCCAACGATGCGCTTGGACAGGTTTTCTTCCATGCGGAGAAGCTTTTCTCGCTCGCTTTCGAGCATTTTCGAGACTGGAATACCTGTCCACTTGGATACAACTCGAGCGATGTCTTCCTCAGTCACTTCTTCGCGGATGAATGGATTCCCTTTTTGAATGGCATTCAAGCGCTCTTGGAGGGCGGCAATTCGCTTTTCGAGCTCTGGGATCTCCCCGTTTTTGAGGCGGCTTGCCAGTTCATAGTCTCGGAGGCGAAGAGCCCTTTCGAGCTCGATCTTTTTCTGCTCGAGTTCGGCTCGGGCTTGGCGGACTTCCGAGATCACCTCTTTTTCTGCAAGCCACTGGGCCCGCATGGCGTCTCTTTGCTTTCTCAGCTCAGCCAGTTCCGCTTCGCATTCTGCAAGCCGCTTTTGGCTCGCCTGGTCGCTTTCGCGCTTGAGGGACTGACGCTCGACCTCAAGCTGCACAATTTTCCGCTCAACTTGATCGATTTCTGTGGGAAGCGATTCCATCTCGACTTTGAGACGCGATGCGGCTTCGTCGACGAGGTCAATTGCCTTATCAGGGAGGAAACGATCGGTGATGTAACGATCAGAAAGGGTCGCTGCTGCAACCAAGGCCCCATCCTGTATGCGGATGCCGTGATGGACTTCGTAACGTTCTTTGAGGCCCCGGAGAATTGCAATCGTGTCGGCGACTGTGGGCTGACCCACAAAGACCGGCTGAAAGCGTCGAGCCAAAGCAGCGTCCTTTTCAATGTGTTTGCGGTATTCGTCAAGCGTGGTTGCGCCAATGCAGCGCAGCTCCCCCCTGGCCAGGGCTGGCTTGAGCATGTTTGAGGCATCCATTGCTCCTTCGGCAGCGCCGGCTCCGACGAGGGTATGGAGTTCGTCGATAAAAAGGATGATTGAACCTTGGGTGGCTTCGATTTCCTTGAGCACTGCCTTGAGGCGCTCCTCAAACTCGCCCCGGTATTTTGAGCCGGCAAGGAGGGCCCCCAAATCAAGGGCCAAAAGACGCTTGTCTTTAAGCGATTCAGGCACGTCTCCTGCGGCGATTCGCCTTGCGATTCCCTCGACAATCGCGGTTTTCCCGACGCCAGGCTCGCCGATGAGTACGGGGTTGTTTTTCGTTCTTCTCGCAAGAATTTGAATCACCCGGCGAATTTCCTCATCTCGCCCAATGACTGGGTCGATTTTGCCTTGCTTGGCAAGCTTTGTAAGATCACGAGCGTATTTTTCGAGTGCTTGGTACTTTCCTTCAGGATCGGGGTCGGTCACGCGTTGGGCTCCTCGAACCTCTTGGATGGCCTTTGCCAGCCGTTCTTTTGTGAGGCCAAAATTTCGAAAAATTCGTTCGAGGTTGTCCTCTTTTTGCTTGGTCACAGCCAAGAGCACGTGTTCTCCAGAGGTGTATTCGTCCTTGAGCGCCTCTGTTTCGCCCCACGCATCGCTCAAGAGCTTTCCAAGCCTTCGGCTGATTCCAGGTTCTGCACCTCCCCTGACCTTGGGCATCGAGTGAAGTGCACCCTCTAGAGCCTCAAGCACGCCTCGGGTGTCAACATTGGCTTTTTCGAGAATTGGCCTTGCCACCCCTCCTTCTTGACGCAGAAGAGCGATGATCAAATGTTCTGGATATAACTCCGGATGCCCATTTTCTGTGGCAAGCTGTTGGGCGCTCAAGAGGGCTTCGCGTGTTTTGTTCGTCAGTCGATCGAGCCGCATCATTCCTCCTTCAAATGGTTTTTTCACCAGCCCTTTCAGGGAGGTCCCTTCTTGAGGAGCTGACTTTCCGCTGACGGAAGCTAAGCATGTTTCCTTGAGACGCAATGCCACTTGCCAAAATTTTTGCTATCGGGCTTTTGGCGTCCTGCGAATCCAGAGTTGGCCATCGCACTTCTTTGAGCTCAAGCTAAGTTCACAAGGTGCGCCTGATTGGTAAAAAACCCCTTCGCCTTGAAGAGCTCGAAGCAATTGCCGATGGGAGGGTTCAGCTCGCTCTCGATCCAGATCCAGAAGTCCGGGAGCGCATTGCGGCTTCGCGCAAAGTGCTCGAAGAAGCGCTTGCCAAGGGAAAAACCATTTATGGGGTGAATACAGGTTTTGGTGCTTCGGTCGACCACGCGATCAGCCGAGATTTGCTTTTGAGTTTGCCGACAAATCTTGTGCGCTACCACGGCTGTGGGACAGGTCCTTTTTTCGATCAAAAGGAGGCGTTGCTCATGATGGCGCTTCGGGCCAACGTGTTGGCCTTGGGGGCAAGCGGGGTTCGGGAGATGGTGATCGAAAGGCTCTGCCTTTTTGTTGGGCACGGCGTTGCCCCCTGCATCCCACAGGAGGGATCCGTCGGAGCCTCTGGCGATCTCACCCCCCTCTCTTACGTTGCGGCGCTTCTTATCGGAGAAAGAGAAGCGTGGTTTGAGGGTCAAATCTTGGGCGCCCGAGAGATCCACACGCGCTTGGGTATCGAGCCTCTCGTCCTGCTTCCAAAAGAGGCCCTTGCCATCATGAATGGCACGAGCGCAATGGCTGCGCTCACGGCCCTCGCTGGGCTTCGGGCCAAGCGATTGGCGCGCCTTGCGGCCGCTCTCACTGCCATGACCTGCGAGGCCCTTGAGGGTTCAAGCGAGCATTTTGATGATCGGATCTTTGAGCTCAAGCCCCATCCTGGGCAGCGTCGCTTTGCCGCCTGGGTCAGAGAGCATTTGTCCACAAGGCCAACTCCCGGCAAACGCCTTCAAGATCGTTACTCCTTGCGCTGTGCTCCCCACATTGCGGGGGTGTTGGTCGATTCCTTGCCGTGGATGCGAGAAATGCTCGAAATCGAGATCAACAGTGTCAACGACAACCCAATCATCGACGGACCCTCAGCGGCTTATCCAGAAGGGCGGATTTTGCACGGGGGCAACTTCTACGGTGGCCACCTTTGCCTTGTGGCTGACATGCTTAAAAACACTGTGGCCAATCTCGGCGATCTTCTCGATCGACAGCTCACTTCTTTGTGCAATCCCCTCACCAATAACGGTTTGCCTCCCAACTTGAGCGGTGCGCCTGAAAGCGAGCGTTTTGCACACCATGGGTTCAAGGGGATGGAAATTACGGCATCGGCCTTGGCCGCAGAGGCGCTCAAAATAGCGATTCCCGCCTCAATCTTTTCAAGGAGCACCGAAAGCCACAATCAAGACAAAGTCTCTCTTGGAACAACCGCAGCGCGAGAGGCACTCCGGGTCATCGAACTCGTCGAAACGATTGCGATGATTCACCTCCTTGCCCTTTGTCAGGCGATGGACCTCCGTGGCCCTGGTACCTTCAGCACCAAAAGCCAACTGCTTTGGAAGCGGGTGCGCGCAGAAATTCCCCCCCTCATTTCCGACCGTCGGATGGACGTGGACATCCAAAAAGCCCTTTCTCTTTACCGAGGGGGGGCGCTGGAGTTGGAAGAGGATTGGTCAGCTTCTTGAAGCTGTAGCGCCTTCAACCGGTTGCAAGCTTGAGACAGGCACAAGGCCTCGAATGGCAACGCCATCATCGACTGCCAAGTAAACGTCAACTTGATCACCGCGCCTCCCACTCACCTCTCGTGCCCACCCATCTCGCTTCAGGGTTCCAACTGCTTCACCATAGAAAAATACCCGAGTGCCTGCAGCCACCCGATGAAGGGGACCTGCCTCGTTGGCGATGCGAAATGGCATTTCGTTCGAGGGCTCAGGCCGTTTCGGACGCTCGCCAACCGCTTCAGCGCTTGAGGGTGTGAGAGGGACATTCACGAAACCAACGAGGAATGGGCCTACTCCAACCCTCACACCTTTCCACTCACCTTGATCCTTCAAAACAATCACCGTAAGGGGTGGATCAGCTGTTGGAATGCGGGCCACCACTTGACCCCCTGGCCGATCATAAAGATCAACCTCCCACCCAGGAAGCTGCATGGGTTGCCCTTGATTGAGGCCTGGGTCTGGTGCTGATGCATCACCTTCTCCCACCCAATTTGCGGGAATTACACCTGAATATCCATCAGCATCTTCGTCAAGCTCCACTCTCCCAAAACGCGGGCGCACAATGATCCGGTAGCTTTCACCTTCGCTCGAGATGATGCTCACCGGGTCATTTGCCCCAACATAAATCGGAGTTCCAGAAATTCTCCCTCGCCGCAATGTGCAGGCTGCAAGGCGGTGGAGGGGTACCCACCCGCGGACAATAAAGGAACCGCCAATCGTTACAGGAATTCGCTGGCCCTTTGGTTCCCCTTCAACACGCGCGCGAAGGCCAAACCCCAAGTGCCCAAAAGGAGGTGCCTCTTCCTCATGGCCCGCAAAAATGGCAGGCCCTTTGCCTGGCAGGGTGATCAATGTTCGCGGCCATCCTTCAACTGCCTGACCCCTTGGAATCACCAAACCAGACGGAGGCCTTGGGCTGCTTGAGCACGCACCCCCCACAAAAAAAACGCTTGCACTTCCCAAAAGCCCGCGCAGTAGGGTGCGACGGCCGATTTCTTGTCCACTCATTGCTTGCTTCTTTTAACATACCTTTCGTGAGCCGCTAAGACACGAGGGCTCCAACTGCCGAGATTGTTCACCTTTCCGCCTGGTTGTGCTGGTCGAGGAAAGAGGCTCTTGCGACTGGATCAGGCTCCCTCAAAAATTGATCAATTGCTGCCGCGAGTTCCCTCGGCCTTTCGTTTGCCAGGGAGTGAGAAGCGTTTGGGAAAATGTGAAGCCTTGAATGGGGGAGGCGCTCGTGGAGAAGCCTTACACCTTTTCCCATGCCAAGGGCATGATCGCGATCTCCCCATGCGAGTAGCACGGGCTGCCGAATTTTTGCAGTGATGTCAAAAAGTGAAGTGCGGGCCTGATCCTGACCAACTTCGCAATACATGCGAAAGAACCCAGGGCAAAAGACCTCGCGATAGTAGCGAAACGCGTCTTTGAGGGCTTCCTCCCGACCTGCCCAATCGCGAGAGTACCAAAAGCGGGATTGGATCCAAATCGCAGGCCAAAAAAGGGAGGGAAAGCGCCTCAAAAAGGCAGCAACCAGCACCCAGTGCCACATGGGCCTCCAAGCCCCTGCAGGGGCCCACGCGGCCAAGCGGCGGAAACGTTCCGGCTCCCTTGCTGCCAAGCGCAAAGTGAGGTTACCGCCAAGGGATCCACCCCCGACGTCTCCCCATCGAATCCCCAAGTGCTCGAGCAAGGCAAGGGTGACGTCTTGATAAAACTCAAGGGTATAAGAGCGATCGTCAGGCTTGTCCGAAAAGCCGCAACCTGGAAGATCGAAAACGATAATGCGCCGCCCTGAAAGCAGGTGGGGCACAAGATCGTCGTATTCTTCTATCCGCGAAGCATGGCCGTGAAGAAGAAGGAGGGGAGGGCCTTCCTCTTCTTTTGGCCTTAGGTCAATGTAGCGCAGCCTCAGCCCAAAAACTTCTGTAAAACGCGCTTCAAATGGAGTACGACGCGCAAAGGGCGAGCGACCCATTTGATTACCAACAGCCTGAAGATTCTTTTGGCTGTGTCAATCCTTGTACTTCAAAGCCACTTGAACTGCCCTTTGACGAGGAGAAGCCCGCTTCAGTAAGCGCTCATGGGGCCAAGGTCAAGCACCTTAAAGCCCTTTGCTTCAAGCAATGACTTGGCTCGGGCACTCCGAGCGCCAGAGCGGCAGTAGACCACAATCCTTGAGCCCTTTGGCAACTCGTTCGTCCGAGCTTCAAGCTCTTGCACGGGGATGTTGATGGCCCCAGGGAGATGCCCTTCTGCGTATTCCGCGGGTGTCCGAACGTCAAGCAGCACTGCTCCTTCAGAAACCCACTGACGCGCCTCTTGGTTACCTTGGGGAGATGAACGCCGAAAGAACGAGAACATGAGAAACCTCCTTTCTAAAAAGAACCCCACGCGAAGATTGTGCCAAGGATGTTTCGAAATCCCTTGTGAGATTTTTCAATAACAGAATGGAGTCGGCGCATGGCACAGCCCACTGTTGGAATTGCTTGAAACAATGGTTCAGTCATTTGTTTCAGGAGCGCTGCATCAATTCTAAACAGCGGGGTTAGCCTTCACCCTTGCTCGAAACTTGCGCGCCAAAGGCAGGTGGAGAAGCCTTGGCTTCGATGTGGGATGGATGGTTTCGGAAGTGGTTAAGGACATCGCCATTGCCAGCGAATTGGTTTCACCATGGAGCAATGAGTGGAACATGGGGCGTTTCTCAAGTGAGAGTTCTTGTGGCATCGGTAGAATTCGAGCCATTGAGCTCAAGAGGAAAGAGGGTATTGAAGGTATCGCAACTGGGCGGAGGTGTGTTGCCATGGGTGAAGGGTCTTGCGGTTGATGGGAGGGGCTTTCCGGGTTTCTAAAGGGACAGGCGATGTTTCTAGCCCTTCACAACGCTTGCATGTCTGTGCTAGAGGCCAAGCCATGGCGACCATGGTCCAGGCGATTCGGATGGCGCTTCACGTGGGTGAGAGCCAACTTGGGGTGACAGACATCTTTGGTGAAGACGTTGGTCCTCCCTTGGGGGGGGTTTTCACTGCCACCCAGGGGCTTCGCACGGCTTGGAATTCGCCCCTTGATGAGCGCGGAATCGTTGGCGCGGCGATGGGCCTCGCCATGGCTGGGCAGCGGCCGGTGTGTGAAATCCAGTTTTGCGACTATGCCTTCAACACCATCGACCTTTTAAAGCTTGCCGGCAACACATACTGGGCTTCGGCTGGGGACTGGAACCTCCCCCTTGTGCTCATGACGCCTGTTGGGGCAGGCATTCATGGATCGATTTATCACTCCCACTCATTTGACGCCCAGGCCACCCGCATTCCTGGCTGGAAGATCGTCATTCCCAGTCAACCTCGAGACGCCTATGGGCTCATGCTTTCGGCGATTGTCGATCCCAATCCTGTCATGGTGCTCATTCCAAAAGCCCTCATGCGGGTGCGCGCAAGCGGCCCCGAGGAGCTGATTCCTGGGGAGCCAGAAGATCCTCGGCTCCTCAGCCGGATGATCGATGCGCCAATTGGGGCACGAGAAGGTTGGGAGCCTGATTGGCCCAAGACCGCGATCGAGATGGTGCCAATTGGAGTCGCCCGAAAAGTTCGAAGCGGCCGCGACCTCAGTGTCATCACCTACGGGCGAATGGTGCCGCTCGCCAAGCGTGTTGCCGAAAAGCTTGCCCAAGAGGGGATTGAGATCGAAATCATCGACCTCCGTTCGCTTCAGCCCTATGACTGGGCAGCGATTGCAGACTCGGTGCGCAAAACAAGGCGCGTGCTCTTTTTGAACGAAGACACAGAGGTGACCAACTTTGGAGAGCACCTCCTCAGGCGCACGGTCGAATCCCTCTGGCGCCATCTCGATGCCCCACCGCTTCTTGAGGCAGGAAAACACGTGCCAGGGATTGGGCTTGCGGACGAGCTTGAGGAGGCTTCAGTGCCTGGCCTTGCTTCGATCGAAGCGGCCGTGAGGCGCTTGCTTGATGCCCCCGCTCGCCCAGGCGATATCCGTGAGCCAAAGGAAAGCAAAGGCTTTTCGTTTACGTGGATCGATTTCGACCCCATCACGGGGCCCCTTGAACTCGAGCGGGCAGCCGAAATGGCGAGGGCATTTCGGGTGCGCTAGGCCGATGCATCGCGTCCTTTTGGAGGTGTTGTCCGTATACGCTCTCCTTTTTGGGGGAACCTTGATTTTTTCAAAAATTGGAGAACTTGGAGGCTGGCTTGGAGAGCTTGGAAACACCGCAATTCCGCTTTCGTTGTGGCTAAGCGCTCAGGAGATGGCCACTCGGAGGGGCGGGGCGCGGCGCTTTGGGATCGATCTTGGCGGCCTTTGGGGAGAAAGCCAGCCACAACTCTTTGCGCTCCTTGGAGAAGGACTCAAGGAGTTGGGGGTAGCGGTTGCACTTGCAGTCCTGATTTTCCCACCCTTTGCGCTTGGCTTTGCGCTTTGGCACAACCCCCCTCACCCTTTCGAGTGGCGCATCCCGCAAGCCTTTACGGCTTTTGTGATCGCCCAATTCCTCGTGGTCGCTTTGCCTGAGGAGGCTTTTTTTCGAGGTTACGTCCAAACCCGCCTTCACGACTGCTTTGTGCCTCGCTTTCGCTGGCTTGGCGCTGAATTTCATCCCTTGGCGCTCGTGATCCAGGCCCTTCTTTTTGCCTTGATTCACTTGGCTTCAGAGGCGAGAATCGAAAAGCTCGCTACCTTCTTTCCGGGCCTTGTTTTTGGGGGGCTTCGGGCTTGGTGGGGGGGGATCGGCGCTTCCCTCTGCTTCCATGCTCTTTCAAATGTGTTTGCCGAGTTTCTGGTGGAAGGTTGGCTACGGCCTTCATAGGGCATTTTTCTTCGAGCCATGGGCTAAGCTCGCCGTGATGAAAGAAAGTGCAGGGCTTCCAAAGAAAGCACTCCTTTTGGGTTGGATTGGGCTTGGAATCGTGCTCTTTGAACTGATCGGGCATAAGGTGATTCAAGCCCGCATTCCTGCTCGTGAGGATTGGGAAGAGGCGGTTGCTTTTGTGCGAAGCGAGTGGCGCAAGGGCGATGCCCTGACGAGCGCACCTCGGTGGACCGATCCCCTGCTTCGCGAGTTTGCAGGCGAGCTCATCGACTTGCCCATGGCAGGGCGAAGCGATCTTGAGGCCTACGAAAGGCTTTGGGTGCTTTCAATTCGAGGGGCCCGATCCGATGAGGCCCCCCCTGAGCCTCCTGAACTCACCAAGGAGTTTGGCCGGGTTCGGCTTGAGCGCTGGTCTTTGGGCCCTTCGGCTGTGCTTTTTGACTTCGTCGAGCATGTTCACGAAGCCCTCGTTTTTCGACGCGACCGCGGTGTCGATCGCCCTTGCGTCCGCATCGATGTCCCTGGCCCCACAACTGGTGGCCTTCAGCATTGGCCCATCGAAACCGCTTCGCGCCAGCTTTGCGATCAGGCCCGCCCCTGGCTTTGGGTTGGTGCGACCACTGTCATGGATCTTGAACTTCGCCCCCGCCGCTGCGTGACCCAGCATCCCCAAGGTCCCGAACCCATCATCGCCCGCTACGAGAAAGTGCCCATCTCAGAGCGCCTCGTTGTTTATGGGGGCCTCTGGTGGGAACGCGAACGCTGGCGCAACGGAGGCGATGTGGTGCTTGTCGTTCGCCTCGATGGCGAAGCAATTGGCCGCATGGTCCACCGCGACGGCGAGGGATGGAAACGCATCGAAATCACCCTCCCTCCTGAACGCGTTGGCAGCCAAGGGCGCATCGACTTTGAAGTTTCGGCCGAATGGCCTGATTTTCGCGCCTTTTGTTGGGCGGCCTCGATGCGGAGGATGAAATGAACCAAGCGAAAGAAAGCGCTTTTTCTCCGCTGTTTCGGCCGAGCGAACCCAAGGCGTGGGATCATGCGATCGCCCTTGCCTTGTCGATCGCATATGTGATCGCGCTCTTTTTGAGCGTTCCTGACCTTGGGATGAGCCGTGATGAGGGCTTTTACGTGGATGCTGCCGAATCTTACGCCTCCTGGTTTCGCCTCCTCCTTTCGGAACCTGAAGAGGCCCTCAGGCGCGAAACCATCGATCGCTTCTGGTCGGTAAACCACGAGCACCCCTCTCTCCCAAAAAGCCTCTTTGCTTTGAGCTGGCTTGCCCACAAGAAGTGGGACCTTTTCCCGTACGAGTCATTGGCCTTCCGCTTTCCTGGGATGCTTCTGTCCTCGCTTGCGCTCTACATTCTTTACCTTTTTGGAACACGCCTCTATGGCCGCTTGGCTGGCCTCTACGCAGCACTCGCCTACGCCCTTGTTCCAGCTGTCTTCTATCACTCACACCTTGCCTGCTTCGATACCCCAATCGTCTCCATGCTTCTCCTTGTCACCTATCTCTATCACCGTGCCATCACCCACAAGAAGTGGATCATCCCAACGGGAATCGCCTATGGACTTTGCCTCGAAACCAAGCACAATTCCTGGATTCTTCCCCTTCTTTTTCTTGTTCACTTTTTCTTTGTCATCGAAAACACCATTGCAAGCAACCGCCTCACCCTCAGAGGGGGAATTGCTCGCCTGATCCCATGGCCCCTCATTGGGATTCTCCTGATTGGTCCTCCCATTTTCATCGGCCTTTGGCCTTGGTTGTGGCACGATACGATTTCTCGCATTGAGGAGTATGTCGCTTTTCACGTTCACCATGTGCACTACAACATCGCTTACCTTGGACGCACCTACTTTTCACCCCCAAGTCCACCCTCTTACCCATGGGTGACAACCCTCTTTACCCTTCCTCTCATCACGATCTTTTTGGGTGTTGTGGGGATTTTTTTGCGTTTTCCCCTTCTTCTTCCGCGGAGCATTTTGCGTTTTTGGCCCCGCTCCACTCCGTTCCCAGATCCAGCCAGAAGCGATGTGCTCGTCTTTGGAAGCTTTTTCACCCCCATGTTTGTCATGATGATGCCTTGGACGCCGATCTTCGGAGGCACCAAGCATTTTCTTGTGGCCTATGCAATGCTTGCCCTCTTTGGCGGCCATGCTTTTTCCCAACTGGTTGAGGAATGGGAGGGCCGAATTCAGGTAAAGTTGGGCATCAGTCCTTTTGCTTTCCGCGCATTCGCGCTATGCCTTGCCCTCGCAAGCCCCCTCGTGGCGACAGCCCATAGCCATCCTTTTGGCCTTTCCTACTATACCCCGATTGCTGGAGGCGTTCCTGGAGCTGCTGATCTCGGCATGAACCGCCAATTTTGGGGCTTCACAACGGGTAGCCTCGTCCCATGGCTCAACGCTCACATCCCTCCTCATGGTCGGGTGTGGATTTGCGATACCCTGCCCACTTCCTTCTACATGCTCAAGCGCGATGCTTTGTTGCGCCCAGACATCGAAATCGCTTGGGATTTGCTCAGTTCCGACTATGCCCTCGTTCATCACGAAGATCACTTCAACATTGTTGATTACCAAATTTGGGAGGTGTATGGGAGGGTGAACCCAGTTCATGTCCTCACCTATGATGGGGTGCCAATCATCAGCGTTTACGAAAACCCTCATCGCAAGGCTCGCCGCCCCTGAAGCTCCTCGCAATCCTACCTGATCCTCGCTCTCGATTCACCTAAAGGGAGGCACACCTTTCACCAACCATGACTTTCATCCATCACCAAATCATTATCCTACGATTACCCTCGCCAACCCATCGCTTTCATTGGGTGACTCCATCGATTTGGAATTGAATACCAGGCAACTGAATTTGGATTTGAGGCACGCGGGAGCGGCCACATGCCAAAAAGGCATTCCATGCAGCTTCGGGTGGGCGCTGGTTTTGGCACTTTTGGGTTGGCTCGTTGGCAAGCACGCACTCGGTGCACGCTTTTCCTTGGTTGAGGCAAGCGAGGATTTCTTTTCTTGCCTTTGCCAGGCAAGCAAACCAGGCTTCAAAAGCGGGGGCATGGCTTGTGTAGACGCCCATCATGCAAGCGCGCTCCTCTGGGCTCGAATCAGCCATTTTGCTCATCTGCTCAGTGCAGCTTTGGGGATTGGCTTGGGCAAAAAGCTGGTAGCACTGCTTGCACACTTCCCCAAAGTATTCCCGGAGGCTTTGCGCATCTCGCTCAATTGGCCCCTCAGATGGGGGAAGCGTTTTTTCACCTGGAGCAGGGCTTCCACTTCCTTGCGCTTCTTGGGTGTTTTGAGGAGGAGTTGCTTCTTGACCTTTATTGCCACACCCAGAGACCAAATGAAAAACCGCTATCAACATCCAAAACCATTCGACGCCTCGGATTTTTACGCCGTAACACATCGCTCGACCTTTTTGAGCGCATAGCGTGGGAGTGGTTGGGGTGCAACCGAACTTCGGGTGGCGTTGCATTCACTTGGTTGTGAAGGATGCGCAAGGGATGCAGGCCAATCAACTAATCTCACTTGAAGAAGCTTACTTGAAGAGCGAATCTGAGCGGAGAATCGAGATGCGTTCGCGTGGGATGCCAATTTGAAGGGTGCGGACGATGCGGTCTGTGGCTTCGACATCTGCACCCAGGCTGCGCCCTTCTGGGTAAGATGGGTCAGATTCACGCTCTTCAGCAATCGCTTGTGCCAGCTCCTCCGCATTTGGACCAACGATGGCAATCTGCAAACGGTCCAGCTTGAGGTGGGCCTTTATCGCTTGGTGCAAGCCCTCCGGGGTGAGCGTTGCCCATCCTCGGCGCAGGCGCTCAAGCCACCCTTCGCTCAACCCATAAAAGCGGTCGTCAATTGCGTGGCCAAGCCGCTGGCTCTCTTTTTGGAAAAAAAGGGGATAATACCCATCGAGGTAGCGCTTCATCCTTTGGATTTCCTCAAGGGAGAGCCCTTCTTCAACCAAACGGCGGAGGATATAAATTGCCAGGCGAATTGCAAAATGCGCTTGCTCGGGCTTGAGCGGGCGAAGCCAGATCGAAAAATGGGATTGCCTGCGGGAGGTGTTGGACAAGGGAAAGGTGCTCCAACCATCTTGCTCGAAGTGCTCGGCATAAGCGTAGTCACCGTAGTTCATCCCGCGCTTTTCACGGATTTCTCGCATGAGCGCTCCAACGAATTGACGGTGCTGGCCAAGCCAAGAGGCGGCAAGGGTCAGTGCTGGGTAATCTGGGTGATTGCGGTTGACTTCGATCGCAAATCCCATGGATACAGCAACCGAGCTTGCCTGCTCTTTTGAGATGATAGCGATTCGCGAGGGCAGCGAAGGGGGAGGGGGAAGGTGGCGTCGACCAACGCAGTGAGGACCAGAAAGCCTTTCGATGTCCTTTACAACTCGATCAGCAAAGGGTTGAGGGTAATTTCCAGCCAGGCCAATCGTGGCCCGCCCCATGCAGAAAACCTTCTCTCGATGTGTCCGCACTTCTTCCAAGGTGATTTGGCGGAGGGACCTTTCTGTTCCAAGCTCGGGGTGGGCATAAGGGTGTCCCTCAAACACCATCGCCTGAAGCCAAGCCTTGGCGAGGGCTTCGTCATTGCTTTGCCGAAGCTCCTCGGTGAGTTCGGTGAGGGCTTGGGTGCGCAGGCGTTCAAAATCGCTCTCACCCATCCTTGGGTGAAGCAATACATCGCGCATGATCTCGTAGAATTCATCCAAGCGATCTCGATGCACCCTTCCCAAAAAAAGGGTTTGGTCGCGACCGACCTGCACCTGAATCTCCCCTGCCATCGGAAAAAGCCGCTCGAGCACTTCTCCATAGCTCAACTCTTGGGTTCCCCCCTCAGCCATAAGCATTGCCGTGAGACGGGTGATGCCTTCTTGACCAGGGGGGTCATCGGCTGAGCCTGCATCGAAAACCACGCGGATCGTCACGATTGGGTTTGACGAAGGTTGCTCGATGAGCACAACGCTTTTCCTTAAGGGATCATGCTCGATGGAAGATGGTGAGGCCATGGATGGGGATGGTTGTTCTCGAGGAAGAGGTGGGTATTCTCCAATCACTGGCGCTTTGCTCCCACATGCGCCAGCCAACATCACAATCGACACAACCAAAAAGAGGTGATCACACTTCGTTCGGATGTGCTTTTTCACTTTGGCTCTCCTTCCTTTGGCCCACGGAGGGTCACAACATAGCGATGGGATGGGATGAGATGGCGCCGGGCGCACTCGGCCACCTCAGCTGGAGTGATCTCTGAGAGGTAGCGGTAAAAATCCCTGATGTCCTCGATCGATTCGCTCAGGGCCAACATCGAAGCAAGAAGGTAAGCCACAGATGAGGGTGTCTCAAGTTGCATGGGTGTGGCGTAAAGGAGATGCTCCTTCACTTGGGTGATTCTTTGCGCTGGGATTTGGTTGTTTGCTATCCGATCGAATTCTTCTTGAATCGCATCGATGATGGGATCAAAGAGGGATGGCGATGCGCTCCCATCGGGAGGCCTGAGCGTTGCTTCGATCACAAAAAGCCCAGGATCTTTGGAGTGCTCACCTGCCCAAGAAGAGAGCTCAAGAAGCTTTTTTTCTTCGATCACCAAGCGTCGGTACAATGGTGATGAGCGGTGAAAGACAAGGGTGTGGATGACATCGAGAGCAGCTGCTTCTCGAAGCGACTGGCGTTTGGAAGAAGGTGAAGGGCGATCCGGAAGAAATGCCGGTACGCGATAGCCGATCATCATGCGTGGCGGGGTTGAACGACTCCACTCAAGGTCTTTTCTTCCACCCTTTGGTGGTGGTTCTTTCGGAATCGGTGGATTGTCTCGCTTTCCCCTCCAACTTCCATAGTGTTCTTGGATCAGGTGGAAGAGCTCATCCTTTTCAAAATCACCGACCACAATGATGGTTGTGGCATCAGGTGTGTAGAAGCGCTTGAAGAAGCGCAAGGAGTAGTTGTATCTTGTGGGCATGAGTTCGATGTCGCGGAGGTAGCCAATTGTGGTGTGGCCATAGGTGTGGCGCTGAAAGGCGAGCTGAGAGAGGGCCTCCCACATGGGTTGCTCTGGCTTAGAGCTCCACACCTGGTATTCACCTCGCACCGCACCTGCTTCGGTTTTGAAGACCTCTTCGCTATAGGAGAGGCGCTGAAAGCGATCTGATTCAAGCTCAACAAAGAGGGGAAGGGCACTTGATGGCCCCACGATGGTGTAGCAGGTGAAGTCTTGGGTGGTGAAGGCGTTGTGATCAGCGCCCACTCCTTCAAGGGCTGCATCGTAGGCGGCTTGGGGAAAGCGTTCGCTTCCGCGAAACATCATGTGCTCAAAGAAGTGCGCAAACCCCGTGTGGCCCGCTTCAACTTCATCACGTGAGCCCACCCGCACGAGGGTGTAGTAGGCCACAATCCCAGGGCTTGGCCAGCGCACCATGAGCACAGAGAGCCCATTTGGAAGCCGCCGCATCTCTGGCGCCTCCGGGAACCAGGAGTCAAAAGGGGAAGTTTTTGAAGCTTGGGCTTCACTTTTTTGGGAGAGTCCCAAAAAGGCTGAAAAGAAAGCAACGATGAAAAGGCCTTTTCTGTTGAGCATGCGAAAATCCTAGTTCAAAGAAAGGCTCTCGAACTGCCTATTTTTTTTCCTCTCCATCTTCTCCAACGCTCAGAGGATGGGGAAGCCGAAAGACCCGCATGGCGTTTGTATAGTAGAATTTTTCAAGCACCTCGCGTGGAAGGCCAATCCCATTGATGGTCCACTTTCCTTGAATGGGGGTTGGATGAGGGAAGTTACGGTCCTCCCTTTCAAAGTATCGAAAATGAGACTCATAAAAGAATGGAACGCGCGAAGGGGGATCTGGATTTTTTCCCGAAGATCCAAGCACCAAACTTCCGTCTCTCCCTATCTGGAAATCGGTACCAAACATGATACGGTCTGCAAAGCGAATGAATATGTCTCGGATTTTTTGGGGGTCATGGCGGCCGATTTCTGGGACTCGAGCGGCTGTTTCGATGACGAGGTTGGGGTAGCGTTCGAGCATGCGGGCCACGCGTTCGGGCTCTTCGGGGGCATTGCCAAAATGGGCGCCGACAAAGGTGGTGTTTGGATGCCGTGCCACTCTGTTTTCGTACTGTTCAAACACCTCTTCCCACGAGGGCCAATTGCCGTAGCCATCTGGGCGTGGCCCATAAAAACTCCATCCTGGATGGGCGAGGAGCTCCTCGTAACGCTCGTTGTCTGGAGTTGGGGGCTGAAAAAAAGCCTTGGGATCGCCGCTATGGATGAGGATGGGGAGCCCGAGTTTGCCTGCAAGCTCAAAGGCGGGGTCAAGCCTGGGATCGTCCACACGGAGGAGCGAGCCATCGGAAAGCACAATGCCAAGGCCAAGGCCCTTGTGGATTTTAAGGCCCACTGCCCCAAGCTCCACGCAGGCTTTGAGCGTGCGATCGACGTACTCGAGCCAATCGGGATCTTCGACAGCACTGAAATCGAGGAGGCAGTAGGGAAGGAGAGCGCCCTTTGTTCGCTTTGCGATTTCTGCGCTTTCTTCAAGGCCTCCGCCGTGGGGATGCCCTCCCGAGGCATTCAAAGCGATTCGGACGCCACCGTATTTTCGAAACAAGCGCACTGCGCGCTCGGCCTGCTCAAAGGCGACGTGCACGTGTACATCGATGCGGGGGATTTCCGCAAAACGCCCAAGGTGAGGGGGCTCGGAGGGATCGATGGGCCCTTCCAGGCGGAGGAGCATCACGAGCCCAACCAAAAGCAAAATCCCAACCCCAACTCCCACGATAAGGCCAGCTTTGGTTTTCATGAAACCATTTTCTCACCAAACAACCGATTTGAGGTGTTTTGAGGGGTTTTTTCAAATTCAGAAAAGCCATCTGGCTTTTCCCCACCCATTCGTCCTAGGTTTAACTCATGGAGTTGATGTCTGGCCGTGGGTGCTTGGTGTGGGCTCCTCTTTTCGCCTTGGCTTCGTGTGCTCCGCCTGGCAAGCGTTTTTCAGAGTGGGACCTTGATTTTGCCTTTCCCTTGGAGCAGGCAAAAAAGCTTGAGGTGGAGGTTCTTTCAGGAGGATGCGCGCCTGAAGCTTCGGTGATTCATCGCTTTGAGCGGTGGAGGGGTGAAAATGGCATGGGGATGCCTGCTTGGTTAAAGGCTGGGAGGTATGGCTTGCGGATTCGGGTGATCGGGATTGATTGCAGGGTCATCGGTGAAGTGTGCGAAGAGGTGCAGCTGCCTTGGGAGGGAAGGCGGAGGTTCGTGGTCCCAAGAAGGGAGGGGGAAAGTGTGTGCGGTAGGGGAGAAACATGCGTTGATGGAAGGTGCGTGAGGGAGGATGGAGGGAATGGTGATGGGGGACCTGATGGGTGGGTGATCGATACAACACCAATCGATGCATCGAGCGTTGATGCTTGGTGCGAGCGATGTGGAGGTGCAAACTGCGTTGACTTAACGAGCGATCCTGAGAACTGCGGAGGGTGCGGTGTCAGCTGTCCCAGCGGTCCAAATGCCATGCCAACTTGTTCAATGGGCAATTGTGGGATTCGATGTGCTGATGGATATGCCGATTGTGACAGGAATCCCACAAATGGGTGTGAAGTGAACCTAAGAACAAGGCCTGCTCACTGCGGAGCCTGCGGGGTGCAGTGTGGGGTGGGTGAGACATGTGTTGATGGAAGGTGCATCTGTGGCTCTGTAGAAGGGGAGGTTGCCGGAGGGAGTGTGTGCGGCCCTGAGAGAAGGTGTTGCTTGGGGACTTGTGTGGATATAGGCAGCAATTCCAGTCACTGCGGGGAGTGTAACCGCTCATGCAGGCATGACCAAATGTGCATCGCTGGGTTGTGCCGGGTCGGGGAGTGTCCAATGGGATATGGCGATTGTGATGGAAACGAAGCCAACGGCTGCGAAACCCAGCTCAACAGTACCGAAAATTGTGGCCGTTGCGGCAGGATCTGCCAAGGAGGGAATGCCCGATGGATGTGCAGTTCAGGGAGGTGCGTGGTCTCCGATTGTATCGCTGGATATGAGGATTGCAACCTCAACCCTTCGGATGGTTGTGAGGTAAACTTAAGCGATATCGAACACTGCGGATCATGCAACCATCGCTGCCCTGCTGTGGCCAATGCCATGCGCACCTGTTCAATGAGTCGCTGTGCTTTTTCCTGCAACCCAGGTTTTGCGGATTGTAATGGGCAAGCCATGGATGGGTGCGAAGTCAATCTCAACACCAACCCAAACCACTGCGGTGGGTGCAACATTCAATGTGCTCCCGGTGAGGCCTGTGTGATGGGCCGTTGCGTGTGTGGGAGCATTCAAGGTTCTGTTGGAGGTGGTGCGCTTTGCGTGACACCAAACAACCATTGCTGCAATGGAGCATGCGTCAATCTCAACAACCACCTCAGCCATTGTGGCATGTGTGGGAGGGCGTGCAGCGGGGGCCCATCTGGCTCAACTGTGTGGAACTGCATCTCTGGGAGCTGCACCTTTAGTTGTAGCGGCTCCTGGAGGGATTGCGATGCCAATCCATCAAATGGTTGCGAAGCGAACATCAACAGCGATCCCAACCACTGCGGTGGGTGCAACATTCGATGTGGTCCTGGTGAGGCCTGTATGATGGGCCGTTGCGTGTGTGGGAGCATTCAAGGTTCTGTTGGAGGTGGTGCGCTTTGCGTGACACCAAACAACCAT
>JANWYL010000180.1 GCA_025056955.1 Sandaracinaceae bacterium
TTTGCCTTTGCGATCGATTCGTGTGGTTGAAGCCACCTTTAGCGACAACCGAAATTGCATTGGTGAGCGCCAGGGGAATCGCTTCCGACCTGCTGGGGTATTCGAAGGTTTTGTGACGGTTGATGACGCGATGGGAGCCAACATTAACGTTCCTCCAATCATGAGCAACCTCTGCTCGATTCTTGCTGGTGAAATCTCAGCGCCTTCTGGCATGCCTCCCCTCTGCCAACGCCCCCGCGATGAGTGGCCCTCAAAGCCCGACTCCATTTGTGAAGCATCTGGTTGCAGGGCCAATGTTGAAGGCATGCCACAGGTTTGTAACCCAACGACGAACTGCAATGCCTGGCGCTTGTCGGCTCAATTTGCGGCGGTGGGGATTGATATTAGAGATTGAACATTTTCCAGGTGATAGGGTGAAGGCTGGTTATGGGAGCAGCATCAACCATCCAAGCACCTAGAAGGATGCAATGGGCAGGGTGATGGTCCCAAGTGAGCCGTCGGTTGGGCCCTGGCTGGCAGCCACTCCGATTCCAATCGCAGCTCCTGCCGCTCCTGCGCTTGCAACCCCCAATAGCACCCAAAACCACGCCTCTTGGGTGATATCGGTTGATTTCTGCACTTGGACCACTTCCGTGCGGGTTTCAACGCGCACTTCAACTTTTTCTTCAGGGATCTCAACGCGAAAGGGCTCGCTTTCGGAGCCAAGACGGGAGAGAACAAATCCCGAAGGGGCCACAGCTTCAATCCAGTACTCTGCGACGTAGGCTTCCTTTCCTTCGGCAATGGGCAGGCGGCCTTCGGCCGATTTGGCTCCGGTGTTGCGCAGCACGACAGTCTCTGTTTGGGTTTGTCCTTGCACGCGGTGTTGAACTCGAATTTCTGCGACGGCATCGTGCCCCTCTTCGATCTCAACAGTGATGAGAGGGGCTTGGCGCTTGCTCAGAGCTGGTGAGTGGTGTTTGAGAATGACTCGAAGAGGGCGTGCTTGAGCACGTGCCCTTGCCACTGCCGAGAGCACCACGGGGCTTGCGTCAGGTTCCACAAGACGGTGCTCCGGATCGCGGGAGAAGAGCTGAGCCAGGGTGCGCCGTGCTGAGACTTCATCCCGCAAGGCCAGTTGC
Organism: Sandaracinaceae bacterium; assembly: GCA_025056955.1. Lineage (GTDB taxonomy): Bacteria > Myxococcota_A > Polyangia > Polyangiales > Sandaracinaceae > JANWYL01. The sequence goes on from JANWYL010000180.1 coordinate 1,122, forward strand.
ACAGTTGCAAGCAGTTCGAGTGCTGCGTTGCGCTGGAATGCACCCACATCCTGACGCTCAAGATAGCGCTGGAGCTCCATGAGAGCAGGCCGATAGCTGGCGTGGAGAATCATCTCGCGGACGCTTTCGAGTTCTGGGTCGAGTCGGCTTTGGGCCCTTGTGCCTTGCGATCCGACCAAAGCAAAGAGCACAAAGCATGTGCTCTCGATGAGGCTCAAAAAGAGCAATTTTCCTCGTGGGTGATCGTGCCACGTTGTTCTTTGGTAGGGGTGAAAAGCGGAGAATTTCGGATGGTGAGTCATGGTCGTGAGTGCTTTCACTTCTCGCAAAAAGAAGTATAATTGAACCGTTCATGACGACGCGCCCCTCTCCGCCGCGGTCTTCTGAAGCCGAGGGCTCGACTTCTTCGTCTCAGCCCAGTCCAAGCACTGGAGTCAGCCGTCGCCCTCAGTCGCCCCCTGCCGAGCCCAACAGAGCGCAGGGTGCTGGTGGCTCCTCCGTTGGTTCTGCAGGTTCAAGTTCAGGCACTCCACTGCCTCATGGGGCACCTCGGGTTGCAACCCCTCAGCGGCCAAATGTTCCTGTCCATCAACTTCCCGCGATTTGCAAATTTGGGAAGTACGAGATTTTGGGTCGCTTGGCATTTGGAGGGATGGCAGAAGTGTTTTTGGGGCGGGAGGTGAGTGCACTTGGGGCTTCGCGGCTGCTGGCAATCAAGAAGATTTTGCCCCATGTGGCCGATGACCCTGCCTTTGTGCAGATGTTTTTGGACGAAGCGCGTTTGGCGATTCAGCTCAATCACCCGCACATCTGCCACATTTACGATTTTGGGGAAATCGAAGGGTCGTATTACATCGCGATGGAGTGGATTTATGGGGCGGCTTTGGGGAAAGTCATCCGAAGGGCGCGTGGGCATGGGGGGATACCGCCGGAGATTGCGGTGAAAGTGATTGCTCAAGTGGCTGAGGCGCTTGACTACGCGCACCGAGCCAAAGGGGCAGATGGGCGGCCCCTTGGGATTGTGCACCGGGACGTGAGTCCACAAAACATCATGATTTCCTACGAAGGGCATGTGAAGCTCTTGGACTTTGGAATAGCCAAGGCCCAGACGCATACGACGAAAACCCAAACCGGTGTCATCAAAGGCAAGTTTGCCTATATGTCGCCCCAGCAGTGCTTGGGGCAGCCAATCGATGGGCGGACGGACATTTTTGCCCTAGGCATTGTGCTCTACGAGACCCTTGTGGGTGAGCCCCTTTACCATCGGCCCACCGAATACGAAACCATGCGGGCTGTGATCGAGGAGCCTGTGCCGTCGATTTGCCAAAAAAAGCCAGGCCTTCCGGCCCAACTCGATGCGATTGTGCAAAAAGCATTGCAGAAAAGGCCCGAAGACCGCTTTCAAAGCGCAGGAGAGATGCAGGCCGCGCTTGAAGAGTGGCTGGCCCAAAGCGGCAAGGCCGTCACCACTGCCCGCATCGCCTCTTTCATGGAGCTCCTCTTCGAAGACCAAATCGCTGCAGGCCCACTCCTCGATTCCACGCCTTTCGGCAGTTCCCTGCAGCGGCGCTCGGCAAAAGAAGAAGGAGAAGAATCTCGAGAGGGAGGGGGGGGTACTGATGAGGTACCCGTAGAGATTTCACTTGAAAATCCAGGGCCTCCTTCGCAGAACGCATCGCCCGCCTCGCTCAGCGAGGGCATTCCTTCGGCAGAGGCATCCAAGGAGGCTGCGCGCCCCCCTTTGCCAAGGCGCTTTGGTCTTTTGGCTGCTTTGGGCGGTGGGTTAATGCTTTTGGCGAGCATTTCTTTCGGGGTTTGGGCTTGGCTCCATCGCGAGGCACCTCCTCCTCCCCCTTCTCCAGTATCGGTTGCGCCATCGCCTCCTGTGGTCCCACCCCAAGCCCAGGCTCCTTCTCCCCCAGTACCTCCCCCACCGCCACAAGCTCCCCAGGAGGGAAAGCTTCGAATCGAGCCTGCCCAAGGCACCGTTCTTGCCGGAGCCACGATTAGAATTGGGGAGCGCGTTGTTGGAGCAGAGGAAGCCATGGCGGGTGTTGTGCTTCCCCCCGGCCCTGTGACTGTGCGCGTGGAAAAAGAGGGATATCGCTCCTGGGAGCGCAAGGTGAACATAACAGCCGGTGAATCGATGGCGCTTGCCTTGGAGCTTTTGCCCCTGCCAAAAGGCGGGGCGGGGGGAGCTCCTTCTGGGCCTCCTGCAAAGGTATCGATCAATACCCGCCCCTGGTCAACGGTTTGGCTCGGCTCTCGCGAGCTTGGGACGACTCCGATTGCGGAGGCGGTTTTGCCTCCAGGCACCCTTAAACTCCGCTTTGTCGATCGCGATGGGCGTGTGTTCAACCGCACCGTGCAGGTTCAACCAGGTGCCTCGATCAACCTGTTTTACGATTTCGATGCAGCAAGTGGCCAATAGCTCCTGACTCAAGCCGAGATCACCCCCGATTCGGAGATGCCTTGCGAAGAGGAAGGGGTTGGTGCTTCCGAGCCTGTCGAGATGCCCAAAGCCAGCTCAATGGCTTCGGTGACATGGTTGATGGGCACAATTTCAAGTGAGGAGGTGCAGGCAGGCGGAATTTCAGCAAGATCAGGAAGGTTTTGGCTGGGGATGAGAACCGTGCGAAAGCCGGCACGCTGCGCGGCAAGGAGCTTGGCCTTAAGGCCCCCAATCCGAAGCACGCGCCCTCGCAAGGTGATTTCTCCCGTCATGGCGAGATCAGGTCGTGATGAGCGCTCGGTGAGCAGTGAAGCCAACGCAGTGAGGATGGTGATTCCAGCACTGGGGCCATCTTTGGGCACTGCGCCAGCAGGCACGTGGATGTGAAGGTCATGGGTCTCAAACACTTGTGGATTGATGCCAAGGGCCTGCGCGTGGGCGCGAAGGTAGGCCAGCGCAGCTTGGGCTGACTCTTTCATCACCTCCCCAAGCTGGCCGGTGATTTCCACCCTGCCTTTGCCAGGCATTTTTGTGCTTTCGATGTAAAGCACCTCGCCACCACTTGGTGTCCAGGCCAACCCTGCAGCGATGCCAGGAGCCAACCTTTGCTCCATATGTTCAGAGGAATACTTGGGCTGGCCGAGGGATTCCTTCACCACTGCTTCTGTGACCAAAAATTTGGCTTTCTGCTGGGGGGCATCTTTTCGGGCTGCTTCAAGGGCAAAGCTTCTGAGCACCCGGGTGATCGAACGGCTGAGCTGACGCACTCCGGCTTCGCGGGTGTATTCGCGCGCAATCCATTCGATGACCGAAGCCGGAAATTCTACCTCATGGGCTGAAAGCCCCACTTTTCGAATGGCTTGAGGAAGCAGATGACGTTCAGCAATCGCCACCTTTTCCTCGATGGTGTAGCCATCGATTTCCACCACATCCAGGCGGTCGCGCAGAGGTGGAATCAGACCCGATACGTCATTGGCTGTGGCGATGAAAAGGACTTCTGAAAGATCAAAGGGAAGTTCGAGGTAATGGTCAATGAAATTGCGGTTTTGCTCTGGATCAAGCACCTCGAGAAGCGCTGCGGTTGGGTCGCCTCGCCAATCTTTGCCCACTTTGTCGATTTCATCAAGAACGATCACTGGGTTTTTGACCTTTGCCTTGCGGAGGGCGTGGATGAAACGCCCTGGCAGGGCACCGATGTAGGTTCGCCTATGGCCTCTGATTTCGGCTTCGTCTCTCACCCCTCCAAGAGCAATTCGAACGAGAGGCCTTCCGATCGCTGAGGCAATCGAGTTGGCAAGCGATGTTTTGCCCACTCCAGGAGGACCAACGAAGCAGAGAATCGCCCCCTTGCCATCGCCTTCCAGCTTCAGCACAGCCATGTGCTCGAGGATCCTGCGTTTTGGCTCTTTGAGGCCGTAGTGGTCTTCTTCAAGCTTGGCTTCGATTGCATTGAGGTCGATCTTGGATTCAGCCCTTTGATTCCAAGGCAACTCGATCACCCATTCGAGGTAGTTGCGAATGATGGCGGACTCGGCATGAGCGGGGCCCATCTGATCCAAACGCCTGAGCTCTCGTTCCACTGCTTCTTTGACCTCTTCGGGCAGTGCTCCTCCATCGATGGCCTTGCGGACCTTTTCTCGAAACGGGTCTTCTTCGCCAAGTTCTTTTTGGATCGCTCGCAACTGCTGGCGCAGGAGATTTTCGCGCTGGTGCCTTTTCATTTCTTCGCGGACTTCTGCTTCAAGTTTGCGGCGGATCTCGTTTCGTTCTCTGAATTCGATCATGAGCGAAATCACGAGGCGCAAGCGGGCGACCGGGTCGATCGTTTTGAGCACTTCTTCCCGTTTTTCTTCTTCAAGCTCCAGAAATGCCGCGATTCTATCGGCCAAAAGCCCTGCCTCGCGGGTGGTGGCAATGGCTTCGAGCATCGCGACTTCTTGTGGGAAAAGTTCCCTGGCCATGCTTTTTGCGACATGCGCAAGCTCCTGGCTTTCAAGCGTTGGCGGGGGTTCCTCGATTTCGCGGATCCGCGCTTGCCAGAAAGGATCGAGGGTGGTGATTTCCAAAAGGTAAGCCCGTGAGAGGGGTTCGACCTCGAGCACAAAGCCGCGAGGGTCTTGCGATGATTTGCCAATCGTTCTTGCAACCACGGCCAAGGGATTGAGGTCTGCAAGGAGCGGTTCTTCGACCGTGGGATGGAGTTGTCGGCCGAGCACCAAAAGATCGCCAGCACGCAGGGATTCGGCGAGGGCGCGGCTTCGAGGTCTTCCAACCGGAAGCGTTGTCCGCCGCCCTGGCAAAACCACTCCTCGCCGCAAAGGCAAGAGGGGAAGGGTGAGAATGCGTTCAACCATACCGGTATCCAAAATTGGAGCTTCACTTCAAGGGTAAGGCGAGTTCATGAGTTGTCACCCCCCTTGGTGGGCCTTTTGTGGGCCTTGCTTTACCCAAGGCTTCATAGAGGACTGCAAAGGGGCCTTTACGACATGGGAAGCATCACCCAAAATAAAGCGAAACCATGGCATTCGCGAAACGGGCAATCTCTGGCTCCATCGTTTTGTGCGCATTGTGGGGGTGGAGCCTTAAGGCAGAGGCTCAACGCCTTGTG
>JANWYL010000181.1 GCA_025056955.1 Sandaracinaceae bacterium
AGGAGCTCTTTTCCAGCGTAGGTGCGAATGCGTTCGATGGGTGAGTTGAGGGCTTCGATAAGCCATTCGATCCGATGAAGATGCGCATGGTTGCGCACCCACTCCTCCCACGCTTCCTTTTCTGTGCCAAAATCTGTGGCGGTAATCACCACAAGCGCTTGTCGAGCCGTGTCACGAACGGCGGGATCTTCTGCTTCAAGGAGTTGGATGAGGAGATTGAGGGCGCTCACATCCCTCGCCACAGCAATCGCTTCGATGGCGCGAAGTCGATGAAGGGGGTTTTTGCCTCTCTTTTTGGCTGCTTGGTGAAGCTCGGGAAGTTGCGAAACGAGGGCAGGTGCCCCCTCAAGGTAACCAAGGGCTCGGAGGGCCAGGGTTCGGGCCAAAGAATCATCGCTTAAGACATGGGTGATCAATTTGGATACAAAGTGGGACGAGGTGTGAGCATAAGGTGCGACTTCGTAAGCCAAAATCAGGGCAGGGAGGTAACGTTGCCTTTCTGTATCACCCAAAAGAGAGGCAACATATGGCACAGCCTTCTCCTTAAAGGCAGCGAGCACACGGCAGGCAGCTGACACCTCCCAGGCCCGCGGGGGGTGTTCTGGGTCAAAGTGTCGGAAGTCATACCAGAGAGGACCTGGAAATGATTGGAGGAGGACTGGCAAAACGATCTCACCTCTTTGGAGGGCACGATTGACAACCTCAGTTGAGCTTGGGGCACTTCGAATCACCTCCTCGACAATTGAGCGCACCTCTTCACCCATGTCCACAATGATGGATGGGAGGGCTTCCAAGGAGCTTGGAGTTGAAGGGTGAGGGGGAGGGGGATTTTGGTTAATGGCTGGCGATGGCTCGTGATCTTTTGGTGAGATGTTGGCTTTTGGTGTCGTTTCAAAAAGGTCGAGCTCCTCCTCTCTCAACTCCGAGACGATGATTTCAGGCTCATCGTTTGGTGATTTTGCTTGGGAATTGATGGTTGATGAAGGGGGTTTTTGTTCTTCATGCATTGGTGGTGATGGATTGGCATCGGAAGGTATTGGCAAAGGAGGGGCTTGAGGAGGTGGAGGTGCCATTCGGGGTATTCCCAAAATCACACGCGCAGGAAGGCGGCGGACGTTGAGAGAATTCGTGACATTTGGTGGCTCGGATGAGGGTGATGCGCTTGGCTCATTACCACTCCTTATGGGAGCATGAGGTGCTTCTTCTGCGCGAACAATTGCTTCGAGCAAAGGGGAAAACTCTTTTGGAGTCGATTGAGGTGATGGGGTGGATGGTGATTCCCTGGATTCGTGGTTTGCCGCAGGTGAATCGGGTATCACCCAACGATCCTCCTCTGGGATTGACTGAGTGGCTGGTGGCTGGTGCTGGTGGCTTCCGGCGGCACCGCCTCGCTTGCGATGGAGAAGCCATCGCTCGAGGGCCTTTGCGAGAGGGGCTTGGAGTGCCAGAAGCTCGTGAATGTCTGATTCCGAGAACTCTTCTCCACTTCTGTCTCCCACTAAGAGGATGACAGTGCGCTTGCGCAAAGACACAGGGAGGAGGAGGGTACAAATCCCATTTTTTCGCCCAAGCAATTGGGCCCATTTTGCATCTGAAGGAGAGGAGAGAAAGGCAATCCGCATTTCACCATCTGCAATTGATTGGGAGAAAATGGAGTTAGGCTCTCGAGGCAAGGGCCAAGATTGCCCGATTCGGGCAGAAGGCTTTTCACCCCATATGTCCCACAGGCGGATTGTGTTTTCGATGATCACAAAGAGGGCGACAAAGTCGAAAAATTGCCTTGCCAGCGCGAAAAAGATGGCAAGCATTTCCTCGCGGTTATTACTTGCTTCGAGGCGAGCGATGGCTTGATCGAAGGAGATAGGGCCCCGAATGCGAAGTGGACGAAGGATTTCAGTTGGCGCTTCTTCATGGCTTGTAGTAGACAAGGGAGCATCCGACTCCGAAGTGGGTGATGGTTGCAGCAAAAAAGGTGTGTGTGCCAAGTCAGAGCGTTTCGAGACCGGAAAACCATAGGGGAGGGTGCGGATCGAGTGGCGCGATTCAAAAAGAGAAGATAAGGGTACATGGAGTTGGCTGGCTTTGTTCTCGCTTTGCTCCCCAGGAATAGACGGAGAAGGTGATTGGGTGATGTGTGATGGTTGGTATGATGGCTCACCAAGGTCAAGCTTGGCAAGCAATTTTGCGAATCGGGGAGGGAGATCGAATTTGTGGTGCTTGGCGAGGCCTGCAAGAATTCTTACTTCACACGCAATCCGCACCTCAACTGGTCGCTTGAGCTGTGATTCCAACCTTTGACGTTGCTCTTGTGACAAAGGTTGGTTACAGGCAACGATCACTTGTTCACCTTCAATCGAAATTGGTAGCACCTTTTCTGCTATTGCCATTTCTCGAGAGATCAAATCGATCACCTCGCGTGGAGCTTCCATCACTTCCCTGGCCGATACAGGCCTTAACCCATATACAGAAGCTTGCGCACGAGCGAGAACATCCTCGGAGACACTCCCAAGCTCAAGCAAAGCACTTGTGATATCCCCTCCCACTTGGGACTGGCGAGCCAAAGCCTCTCTCAGAAGGGATGGGAAGATGAGCTGATCGCGCAAGAGGATAGAGGTCAGATCCGCCATTCACTCCAGTAGCAGGAGGTTGTGGTTTAAACCTTCTAAGCTCCCCTGCCTCATATCAAGATAACCAAAAACCCTCTCAGTAGCGATAGGTGTCAGGCTTATAGGGGCCGTCGGGATGTACCCCTAAATACTCTGCCTGCTTTGGGGTAAGGCGTGTCAATTTGGCTCCCAACTTTGGCAAATGCAGGCGCGCAACTTTTTCATCGAGGTGTTTTGGGAGAACGTAAACCTTCCCGCGCTCGTATCGATGAGGCTCGGTGTAGAGAGAAATTTGGGCCAGGACCTGGTTAGAGAAACTTGCGCTCATCACGAAGCTCGGGTGGCCTGTCGCACACCCAAGGTTGACCAAGCGACCACGGGCAAGTACGATAATTCGCTTGCCATCTGGAAAGATGAAATGATCAACCTGAGGCTTGATGTTTTCTTCCCGAATTCCATTTCGGGGATCGAGAAGGGCTGACATTTGGATTTCTGAGTCGAAGTGACCGATATTGCACACGATGGCGTTATGCTTCATCCGCCTCATGTGCTCCAAGGTGATCACATCGCAGCAGCCAGTGGCAGTGACGAAGATATCGGCCTTATCTGCGACGTCGTCGATGGTGACCACCTCATAGCCCTCCATTGCAGCTTGGAGTGCGCAGATGGGGTCGACTTCGGTGATGAGCACCCGTGCGCCGTGAGCCCGGAGTGATTGAGCAGACCCCTTTCCCACATCCCCATAGCCACAGACCACAGCGACTTTGCCTGCGATCATCACGTCTGTGGCCCGCAGAATCCCATCCACGAGCGAGTGGCGGCACCCGTAGATGTTATCGAATTTTGACTTGGTCACAGAGTCATTGACGTTGATGGCCGGCACCCGCAGCGTGCCCTTTCGCTCCATTTCATAGAGGCGACGCACGCCAGTTGTGGTTTCTTCGGAGAGGCCGATGATTTGAGGCAAAAGGTCAGGCCGCTTTTCGTGGATGAAAGCAGTGAGATCACCCCCATCGTCAATGATCATGTTTGGACCTGGGCCCGTTTCAAAAGCTTCGAGCTGTTGTTCGATGCACCACCACTACTCCTCCTCTGTTTCACCTTTCCATGCGAAAACGGGTACCCCTGCTGCAGCCATTGCTGCGGCGGCATGGTCTTGGGTTGAGTAAATGTTGCAGCTTGTCCACGTCACTTCTGCCCCAAGCTCCCGGAGGGTTTCGATGAGAACAGCGGTTTGAATCGTCATGTGGAGGCAGCCAGCAATGCGAGCGCCCTTGAGGGGCTTGCTGTCGCGGTACTCCTCGCGTAAGGCCATAAGGCCAGGCATTTCGGTTTCTGCGATCGCAATTTCTTTACGCCCCCACTCGGCCAAAGAGAGATCAGCAACTTTGAATTTGGGTCGGGTCATGGCTTCTCCATATTTGGTTGAAGGGCCGCCACTGATCGGCGGACCGGAACACGATTCACACCACACAAGGGATTTGTTTTCCAAAGCTCACAATTTTTTGTTTTTTTTCGCAAACCGGCCTTCACTCCTCCATGCATAAAACCGCGAAGGTGCCTCAGAGCCCTAAAAGATTTGGCCACATGATCAAGCAACGAAGAAAAGACCCAAGCAGCCTCTCCCTGTTGAAAGAAGTGAAAGGCAGAATCTTCAAGTTGTTCACGTTGCACAAAGTGTACATGTGCCGCATTAAGCGTGGTGAAGCAGCAAAGGCGCGCAGAATGACCCACCCAGTGATGAAGCTTCCAGAACAATTGGCAATGCCGAGCCGAATTCACCACAATCAATGAATGGGCAATTTTTGGCATCGATGCAAACGGTTGAGGGGCTCCCATCTAGGAAGTGGGTGCGCAGGGAGAGCCATTGGAAGAAAAGCGCAACTTTGAATGCCGCATCCCGTAAGCAAAGTAGATGATTAGCCCAACCAAAAGCCATAGGCCAAAGCGGCGCCAGGCGGCAGCTGGTAAGCCAGCCATGATAAACAGGCACGATAAAGCCCCAGCTGGGGCGAACAACCAGACGGCAGGCACCCGAAAGGGCCGGGGACGAAGAGGCTCGATAACCCTTAAAATGAGAACACCAATGCAAACGATAAAAAAGGCGAAAAGTGTACCGATATTGGTGAGGTCGTAAGTCGCGTCATCGTCAGCCAAGGATGCAGCAATTCCCACAAATGCGCCAGTGATGGTGATCAGTGTAGAAGGAATGCGGCGCTTCGGATGCAAGCGTGCAATCCGCTCCGGCAAGAGCCCATCTCGGGCCATTGCAAAGAGGATCCGAGGCTGACCATATTGAAAAACGAGAAGCACTGCAGCAGTTGAAATCACTGCGCCTGCAGAGACCAGCCCACTGGCCACAGGAAGGCCTGCGTGTTCCAGGGCGAAAGCCAAAGGATCACCGTGCTGGTTGAGCTGGTTCCAAGGGGCGAGCCCGGTCAAGACCAGTCCAGTTGCAACGTAAATCAGAGTGCAAATCCCAAGACCGCCTAAAATCCCAATCGGCAAATTTCGCTGAGGGTTTTTGGTTTCTTCAGCTGCTGTCGAGATGGCGTCAAAGCCGATGTATGCAAAAAAAACAATCGCAGCACCCTGCCAAATTCCTTTCCAGCCGTTGGGAAAAAAGGGAACGTAGTACTCCGGCCGGATGTGGGGAACCCCCATAACGATGAAAAGGCCAAGCGCCAAAAGCTTGATGAGTACCATGATGTTGTTGACCGTTGCGCTCTCTTTGGCTCCAAGAAGAAGGATGCCAGTGATTGCTGCAACAATCAGAAATGCAGGCAGGTTGACCAAGAGTGGAAAAGGACCTATTCGCGGAGCCTCACTCAAAAGGGCTTGCATTTGAGAGTTACCGGCTTCCGCCTGTTGGACGACATCGCCGTAGCCATGGGTCAGCCAGGGTGGCAAGTGCAGCCCGAGCTGTTCGAAAAGGGAGTTCATGTAGTTGGCCCAAGAAATGGCAACAGCGATGTTTCCTACGGCATATTCAAGGATAAGGTCCCAACCAATGATCCAGGCCACAATCTCGCCGAGCGTGGCATAAGCATAAGCATAGGCGCTCCCAGCGGTTGGGATCATGGCTGCAAGCTCTGCGTAGCAAAGGGCGCAAAACGCACAGGCCACACCCAAAAGCAGAAAAGAGAAAACCAGTGCAGGCCCAGCACCTACGCGAATCACTTCCCCCCCACTCACTTCACCTGCCGCAGCTGTTCCAACTGCTCCAAAGATTCCAGCACCGATCACAGCGCCAATCGCGAGCCCGATGAGATCCAATGCTCCAAGGCTTCGGTTCAGTTGCTTTGGCGAATTCTCATCTGAATCGAGCGGCTTCCGACGAAAGAGTCCACGCATTGAAGCCTTCAAGGTGTGTAGAACTCCCTGGATTCTTAAGGCCTGATGAGGGGGCGTTCCTGATCGAGCACTTTTTCCCCAATGATTGGGTAAAATTCCCACTCCCCTTGGTATGCCCGATAGGCGACATACAAAGGGTAAAGTGTTCCAAGGGCCAAGCTGATCAGGGGGAGCAA
>JANWYL010000182.1 GCA_025056955.1 Sandaracinaceae bacterium
TGATGATGGCATGACCCATCAAACATTGGTGAGGTGGTAATCGCACCCATCAACTCATGGCCTGCCACCTCCTTGGTTAATCTCAATCACTTCTGGCGACTCGGCCACTTGATCTCCTCTCGTCACGGTGATGGACCCCCTTCCCGATGAGGGGAGGGCAACTTCGAGCTCGGTTGGGGTGGCCTTGAGAACACGAAGTGGGGCATCACCCAAGCGCACTTGTTGGTGGGATGGGCGTGTTCCGAACCCCCACCCTCGGATTTTTCCGATGCACCTTCTTTTGGCACAATTCCATACAACTTCACTCACCCCGATGGGTGCTTTGCCCTCAAGGCGTGTCCACGTCGGGGTGAAAACGGAGCGGCCATTTGGCAATCGAAGCGCGATTGGACCGCTTTGGGCTTCTTCTGGCACGACAACTCGAAGCAAATTCGGCGACGAATAGGTCACACGCGCTGGAAACCTCGTGCCTGTGAAAATCACCACGATCCCTTCTGCATCTAGCCCATATCCCCGAATGCTGAGCACTTGTTCTCCATAGGCTGAGGCAGGCTCCACTGATGTGGCTGCAAAATCGGAAGTGACAGTAAAGTCCGCTGGCGCGACTGCTGTCCCTTGGAGGCGCACGTTGACGCGGATGCGACCGCTCCTTGCACCTACAGGGATGACCGCTTGAATTTCTGTGTCAGAGAGCGAGCGGATTTCCATGCGCAAGTCCTCAAGCGTGACTTGAACCAGCGCACTTTGGTTTCCGAAGCCGCTCCCTAGAATCCGCACGACCGTTCCCACTGGCCCTTGGGTGGGCTCAATCCGTTGTATGGTCAGGGTGCGGGTGACCACGAAGGCCTGCTTGGTTGTGAATGTATTCGCATTTTCTCGCATTACCACAAAAGGCCCAGAATTCGCTTCTGGGACACGAACACGCAAGGCGTTGGCTTCGACGCTGACAATGGGGCACTCCACACCTTGAAGGGTGACACGGTGTTGGCTTGGGTTGCTTCCAAAACCACTTCCCCGCAATGTAACAACTGTGCCAGGGGGACCTGAACTCGGTTCAAATCCATCGATTGAAAGGGGTTTGAGCACTTCGAATGCTTGCGGACTGTTTACTGGACCAACCCCTCCAACCATAAGGGATATGACCCCACTTGAGGCATTTTCTGGTATTTCAACTTGCACTTCCCCCTCTGAGACACCCCTCACAATCAAAGGGGTGCTTCCGATGGTTGCTCGAATTCTTCGAATGTCGTTTCCGAAACCGCTTCCCAAGAGACGCACGAGTGTTCCCGGAGTACCTTCTCGTGGTTCCATCGATGTTACCACAGGCATTGCAACCACTTCAACTGACTGAGAAGACGATGCGCGGCCTTGCCCTTCAACCTCAACGGTGATGCGCCCACTTCTTGCTCCTCGTGGAACTTCGGCAGCAATTTCGCTTTCGCTTATGGAAGTAATGGGAAGGTTAATGTTGTTGAGAAGCACTTTTGTCATGTTTTGACGAAATCCTCCCCCCCTAACCACAAGCCGCATTCCTGGGGCGATCTGAATTGGTTCAACCGATGAGATGAAAAGTCCCTGATTGACCACAAAAGGTTGTGAAGAGGTTGCTTCCCCCGCATTGGCCACTTGGACCACGATGTGGCCGGTTGAAGCGTTTTCCGGAATGACAACAACGAGCTCAGTTGGAGTGGCGGACCGCACGAGCAGGGGCACTCGATTGATGGTGACTCGGTTTTCTACCAGGCGAGGTGAAAACCCATCCCCTCGGATACGGACCTCTGTTCCTGCCCCTCCGCTTGTTGGAGTGATCTCGGTGATGATTGGTGCAGGTGTGGGTGAAAGAACAATGAGCTCTGGCCCTTCAACGGCAGAACCGTCTGGGAGTTTGATTTGCACCTTGCCTGTGGAAGCACTTTCTGGAATTGACACCAAAACCCGATTCGGCATGAAGGAGAGAGCTGGCAATTCGATCCCATTGAGAAGCACCCGTTGATCTTGTCGAAAATGCCTTCCAACCAATTCGGCTCTCATGCCTGGTCTCACCGTCGATGGTTCAACCCGTTCGATGACAGGGGGTGGTTGTCGAGACTGGGCATTGAGGCCGGAGGTGAAGAAAAAAAGTGATACCAAAAAGGCAAACAAAGCCTTGCGCTTTTCAATCTGATCCATCAGAAACCATTCAATTTTTGTCATTGCGGCTTCCCGTAAAGCATTTTTGATACCCCTTGCAATCTTTGCCACCCCACCATCGGCTCAACGATTATTGGTTTATTGGAGCAGCATTTGGTAAGCGCGAAGGTATTCCTGCACCCGTTCTTGCCACCCATTGCGTTCGCGCATGGCCTTTCGCTGGAGGGCTCTGAATCGCTCGCGGTCCATCCCATCTCCCGAGCCCCAAAGCTGGAGAGCCCATTTCAGTGCCCAAGAGAGGCCTCCAGCATCGAAGTGATCAAAAACCACCCCATTTCCCTGATCATTTGGGTCGAGCGCGCTTCGGATGAGGCGCACCGTATCTGCAAGCCCTCCTGTCCTATGGACGACTGGCAGGGTGCCATACCTCAGCGAGTACATTTGATTTAAGCCGCATGGCTCATAACGCGATGGCATCACAAAAAAATCTGCTCCCGCTTCGATCCGATGGGCCAGTGGTTCGGAGAAGCCCGCATAAAATCCGACTCGATCGGAAAAACGAATCGCCAAATCTCTAAAAAACTGCTCGTATTTTGCCTCTCCTGCTCCTAACACCACAAGCCTTGAATTTGTTGTTGCAAGAAATGAAGGAAATACCTGAATGCAAAGATCAAATCCCTTTTGCCAAACCAGACGAGAAACAATCCCAAAGAGGGGCGCTTTTGGATCATAAGAAATGCGAAAGTCGCGGCAGAGGGCTTCTTTGTTTTTTTCTTTGAGCTCAATCCGGTTTTCATCATAAGGTTGCTCAATCCACTGATCAGTTGCTGGATTCCATATTTCTTCATCAATTCCGTTGAGAATACCAAGCACCGCGTGTCCACGCGCTCTCAAAAATGGATCGAGACCAACTCCGTGTTCAGGTGTTTTTATTTCTCGAGCATAAGTTGGGCTCACTGTGATGATGAGGTTGGCATAGAGAATCCCAGTTAAAAGAAAATTGATCTTTCCTGAGCTTAATTGCTCTTGATGAAAATGCTCTTTCACCTGAGCAAGTCCTGTCTCGTGCAAGATACTTGCTGGAAAAACGCCTTGGTGACCGATGTTATGAATCGATAGGACTGTTTTTGTTGTTGAGAAAAGCTGGTCCCAGGCAAATGCGGTTTTTATCATCAACGGCAGCAATGCAGTTTGCCAATCATTTGCATGAACGATGTGCGGAGAAAAAGAGAGATACTGGCAAATTTTTAATGCAGCCCATTGAAGCAAACAAAAACGAATATGTTCATCTGGGGCACTCGTGTAAATTCCTGGTCGATCATAAAGATCTGGTTGAACGACAAAGTAGCATGGAACGCCTGGCTTTGTTCGAGGAAGTATTGTTTCAACAACAGAGAATTTCCACTTTCTATGACCGAGCTCTACGCTGAGCCCGTCCAAAAGAGGATGATAAGAAATTCCACCGGATCGAATGTGTTCAAGGGCTCTTCGGTAAAGAGGAACAACAATGCGAACATCCACTCCTGCTTGGGCCAGGGCTCGCGGTAGCGCATAGGATACATCAGCAAGGCCTCCAACTTTTGCGAAAGGAGCAAGCTCGGAGCTCACAAAAAGCACTCTAAGGTTTTTTTTCATGGTCATGGGTCAAGAATACCCAAAAGCAGGGCTGGTCAAAAAATCGAAAAAAACGAATGGCTTTTCGAGCAATTCGCATTTTTGTAGGTGGGCAAGCCATGAAGAAAGCTCTGGAATGCCGTGGAACTTTTTTGATAGGATCTCATAGATGCCCATCGATGTGGTTTTCATAGAACCATCTTTTCCAGCAAATCAGCGGGAATTTGTGCGAGGGCTTTATGAAGTAGGGGCCCGCGTCATTGGAATTGGGGAGCGGCCCAAGGGCGCGCTGGACGAAGGCCTTCGCCATTGGCTCACCCACTACGAGCAAGTCCGAAATGTGACTGACGTGGCTGAAGTCGAGCGGGCGTGTCGCATCGTGCAACAATGGGTGCGGATCGATCGTCTCGAAGCGACGATCGAGGCGCACGTGCTATGCGCGGCTCAGGTTCGGGAGAAGCTCGGAATTCCAGGCACGAGCTTCAAAACCGTTTTTTTGTGCCGCGACAAGCCCTCGATGAAGGAGCACTTGCGGAAGCACGGCATTCCTTGCGCCCAATCGATTGGTTCATCAAATCCAGAGGAAATCCGGGAGTTTGCGCGCTACGTTGGATTTCCCTTGATCCTCAAGCCCCGCGATGCCGCTGGTGCTTCAGGCACATTGCGGGTCAATGGCTTTGATGAGCTCGAAACGGGAATGCGCAAGATGGGCGTTTTTGATGGACGCAGCATTGCTGTCGAGGAATTTGTCGAGGGGCACGAGGGGTTCTACGACACCATCACGATCGGTGGCCGCGTCATACATGATTTTGCCTCGCACTACTACCCGAACGTGCTCGAGGCGATGCGCAATCGCCACATCAATCCTTATTTTGTTACGACGAATCGGATTGATACAGCTCCTGCCTATGGCGAGCTTCGTGATCTTGGTCACAAGGTGATTGGGTCACTTGGGATTGAAACGAGCGCAACACACATGGAGTGGTTTTTTGGTCCAAAGGGCTTGAAGTTTTCTGAAATCGGCTGCAGGCCTCCGGGCGTGCGCACTTGGGATCTCTATGCTGTGGCCAACGACTTCGATATCTATCGCGAGTGGGCGATGGCGGTGGTTCATGGCCGTCCAAGCCAGCGCCTCTCACGTCGCTTGGCTGCAGGGCTCATTTCGTTACGGCCCGAACGAGACGGGGTGATCAGCCACTACGAGGGCATACAGGCGATTGAGCGCTCTTTTGGGCAGTGGATTATCGACATGCACCTCCCGCCGCCTGGTACCCCAACCCAGCCGATAGAAGCTGGCTACATGGCAAATGCGTGGCTGCGCATGAAACATCCCGACTATGACGTGCTCCGCCAGATGCTTGATGAAGTGGCACGCACGGTCAAGGTGCGGGTTCGCTAAGGCATAGGCGGCGCTTTCTGACTCGTCGAAAGGGCTGTGGGTGCTAGGCTTATGGCATGCCCCTTCCGATTGTTGGCGCGAATGTCAAGGAAAACAATCCCTCCTCTCTTCGCACCCACCGCCGCTTTGATCGGGCCGCACGTTTATTCACCGAGCCCGGTCTCCATCGCCTCATGCAATCGCGAGTGATGATTTTTGGAATGGGCGGCGTCGGATCTTTTGCTGCTGAGGCGCTTGCTCGCAGTGGGATCGGCCATCTTTTTCTCGTCGATTTTGACGAAGTTTGCGTGACGAATACCAATCGCCAGCTCCACGCTCTCAAAAACACAATCGGCAAGCCCAAGGCTGAAATCATGGCAGAGCGGCTTCGTTTGATTTCACCAACAGCCCAGATTGAGCCGATTTGTGAGTTTTATGAGGCCGCTCGTGCCGATCGCTTTCTTGGTATGCCCCTTGATTTTGTGGTTGACGCCATCGACTCGATCAGCTCTAAGGCCCACCTTCTTTCTGAATGCGTCCGCCGAGGCGTTCCTGTTGTGAGCTCAATGGGTGCAGCTGGGCGCCTTGATCCGACTCGGATTCGCATTGCCGACCTCTCTGACACGGAAGGATGCGCGCTTGCGCGCGACCTTCGGAAAATTCTTCGGAAAAAATACGGCCTTCGAATCGAAAGGGGGGCTCGCTCTGGCATTTGGGCCATCTACTCAGACGAGCCTGTTATGCCGCCTGCTCCCCTTTCATATGACTCGGAAAAAGGCTTCGTATGTGTTTGCCCAAACAAAGAAAACGGAAAGTACACTTGCGATCACCGCGCTCGCATTGATGGGTCAGCTGCATTTGTTACAGGGGCCTTTGGGCTTGCCGCAGCCAGCGTGGTGGTGCGCGAACTCATCGCTCAGCAACGCTTGGCCCATCTTTCTTCCTTGGGAGTGACCAGTGACCCTGCCCGGTTACCACAGCCTTCTCCCTCTTCTTTAGAATGTTGTGATTG
>JANWYL010000183.1 GCA_025056955.1 Sandaracinaceae bacterium
GTTGCGGTGACATCTGGAATGATCACCCACATCGGGACCTATGCCGTCTACCTCACTGCACCAGATGGCACTCGCTATGATTATCTCCACATGCGTCCAGTGACGGTGCGGGTTGGGCAGAGGGTCAATGCGGGTGATGTGGTTGGATATGTATCGAATGAGTTTGGGGGAACTCCAACAACCATTCACCTTCACTTCAACATTCGCCAAAACATCATGGGTGTTGGATGGGTGTTTGTCCCACCCTACTTGTCTCTTGTTCGGGCCTATGAACGCTTGCTTAGTGGTTCAACTACTCCTCGCTATGCAGCGCAATTTGTAAGGCAAAGCTTCCCCATGGCTTCGGAACCTTTTGAACTTGCCGCTGGTGCGGTTGTTTCTGGGTATATCGAGATGCGCAACACGGGGACAGAGAGGTGGAGGCCTGGCCGCACGATGCTTGGAACCACCGAGCCGCGCGATGCCCCAAGCCCCATCCGCGGGCCTGACTGGTTGAGCCCCAATCGAGCAGCCACGGTTGATCGCGAAGTGCCACCAGGTTCGGTCGGTCGCTTTTCTTTCTCTATCCGTGCTCCAGACAGCGAAGGAGTTTACTCTCAATTTTTTGGCTTGGTTGAAGAAGGTGTAACCTGGTTTGGTGATGATGGAGGGCCTCCCGATAGGTGGATTCAAATCCGCCTGACCGTTCGGGGATCGCGAGAAAACGATGTTGACATGGATGGGGTAAGTCGAGAACGAGGGGACTGCGACGACATGAGGCCCGATGTACACCCAGGTGCGATCGAGCGCTGTGGTGATGGTGTTGATCAAAACTGCGACGGAGTCGATGAAGCATGCCCAGTTGATGCCTCGCTCATTCCAGATGTAGGTAAGGATGCGTTCAGTGGAAATGATCCAAACGATGGGGGGTTAGGAGAAGATGCACCTTTGATGCATGACTTGGATGCTTACGTTGATGATGATCCGGTTGATGGATCTTTTGATGATCGAGAAGACATCGGTGAAAAGCAGCGCACCCGCTTTTTGGTTGGAAGCTGTGGCTGTCGGCTTCGGGGGTCGAACGCAAAGGGGTGGCCCTTCTTGTGCTTTGCTTTGACCATCTTTTTGTGGCATCGAAAGAGGCTGAAAATCACCCGCTCCAATCCTCGCAAGGGGGAAGGTAGAGCTCCTCTCGGATGGATGTGATTTTTGGATTTGGTGCACAGCCAGGGCAATCCTCGCGAAGGCGGAGTGGCCGGCGGCGGATGCTCCCACCGCGCAATGCATCAAGGTGAATGTACGTGCTTCCGCCAATACCCATGGCAAGTTCAATTGCAAGCTTGGTCTGAAGTGCCCCAACCAGGGCGACAAGGGGTCCCACAACACCCGAGATGGCGCATGTGTCCGGGCGGCCCCTCGGAATGTCTTCAAAGAGGCAACGTAGGCAAGGCTTTCCCTCTGGCCCACTCGCAAGGGCATAGCCAAACCATCGGACCACCCCTGCATGGACCACCGGTTTTTTTGCCAGGCGAGCGGCATCTGCGACGAGAAATTTGGTGGCAAAGTTGTCTGCACCTTCGATCACGAGATCACAACTTTCGATGAGTGAGAGCGCATTTTCTGGAAGCACACGGGCTTGCAACCACCTGATCTTCCACCTCATCCCTTTTGAAGCCGCAATCTCTTCCACCCGTTTGGCAAAAAGAGGTGCTTTGCTTTGACCAATGTCTTCCTCTTGGTAGAGCCATTGGCGGTGGAGGTTTTCTGCGCTCACCACATCGTCATCAACCACCAACCCCTCGATGGAGAAAGGCAAAAGGTGCGCGCTTTTGGCCATCACAAGGGCCGTTGTACACCCAAGCCCCCCGGCGCCAACCCACAAGACTCGAATGGGGCAAGAGGGGACCTTAGGTGCTTCCTTCAGATGAACGGAGATTTCTTCATTCATGGTCACAGATCGAAGAGGTGTATCCAAAGGGGAGGAGAAAATCTTTCCATCCAAGGCCTCAAGAAAGCCACCGTCAAAAAGCAGCTCAAGCATGTGCTGATGAATTGGCCACCCAATGCGCGAAGCATCCTCCCGCGCCGAATCTCAGCACGGGGCCTGGCAAGGGGCGCACTTCCTCAGGCCATCGTCTTGCAACCCCCAATACCAAGCGCCTCGGCCGATTGAGGGACTGTGCGAGAAAATGCGAGGAGGCGCTTTTTGCGATTTTGCGAAATTTCAGGGCACGGCCGCAACCATCGAAAAGCGCGGGAAACCCACGAAGGGACCATCTTGAGATTTTCATGAACAATCTCTAACCATGGGCCTGCACCTTTTGGGCGCAATCTTTCACTTGAGGGATCAAAAAGTCAATTGCTATCTCCTCGCTTCAGGCGTTGATCCATGGAGCTGACAAAAGGGATTCTCCTTGCTAGGAATCGATGGCATGCCCCTTCCTGAATCCCTCCGTGCCTACGATGATCCAAATGCTTTTGAACGGATTTTTGTGCACGTGGGCGGGCTGCGCTTCTCGCTTCGGGTGGCAGGCGAGCCCAATGCAGAGGCCCTGGCCCTTTGCCTCCACGGCTTTCCCGAGAGCAGCTATTCTTGGCGCTATCAGATGCCTCTTTTGGCCAAGTTGGGCTACCGGGTCTGGGCACCAGATCTCCGTGGCTATGGAGACTCGGACAAGCCCAACCGAGTCGAGGACTATCGGCTTGAGTTCTTGCTTGAGGACATTGCAGGGCTTGTCGATCAGGCTTCAGCAAAGCGGCTGATCTTGGTTGGACACGATTGGGGTGGGTACTTGGCGTGGCAATTTGCCATTCGCCGCATTCGCCCCCTCGAGCGACTCATCGTGATGAACATCCCTCACCCCCGACGGATGGCTGAGGGGTTGCGCCGTTCGCCGAAACAACTTTTGCGAAGTTGGTACATGTTTGCTTTTCAAATTCCCCGTCTCCCTGAATGGTGGCTTTCTCGCAATAACCATGAAGCGATTCGCAAGGCTTTCCTTGGGATGGCCATCGATAAGAGCCGCTTTCCTCCTCACGTTCTCGATGAATTTGTTCGAAGCGCTTCTCAACCAGGAGCCCTCTTTGGCATGCTGGCCTACTACCGGGCTTCTTTCCGATACCCCCACCGCACCCCCCGCAGAGTTCTCGAGTTGCCGACACTTCTCCTTTGGGGAGAAGAGGATCGGGCCCTTGGGAAAGAACTCACCCACAACACCCATGAGCTCGTGCGCCCCCTCACCCTGCGATTCATACCAAATTGCTCACATTGGGTGCAACAAGAGGCGCCCGAAGTCGTAAACGCGATGATCGAAGATTGGCTCGAAGGAAGGCGGGTGCGCCATGCTTCGGAGATCGCGCGGGGCTAGTGCACTCACTCGTTCCCGCTTTAGCTTTTGGCTTGGGTGTTTTCTTCTGCTTTGGCAAGGTGCATGTGGTCGCGCTCAGGTGAAGGCGTCGAAAGGTGCATTTTGTCGGCGGAGGCACTCCCGCTCAAAATGCAATTGAACTGCTTTCCCAAGCGATAGGGTGATGGTATACGCCGTTATGGAGCGCACAACGATTCCAAGGCCCGGAATCCACCCAAGAAGCGTTCGTGAAATGGTTCGCCCGACAAGGGGAGCAAAAAAGCTCTGGACCAAGGCCAAAGCGGCTGTGTGGCTGAGCTTTGCACCGTAAATTGCACCAAGCTGAGCAACCATGCTCAGCTGAAGGGGGGTGATGAAAAAGGCGTCAGGAACCAGCGGAATCAAGCCGCTTGCCCCTCCAATTCCAGCACAAAGCTTTGCAACCCGCCGAATGAGTTCGTTTGCTGCCTTTCGCTTCTCTTCGAGGTTTCCACCTCTCGTTTCAAAAAGGAGAGACTCTATTCCTTCAATCAGTTCTCGAACAACTCCCTCAAGCAACCCTCCTCCCATGCTTTCGAGGATAGCCTCTCAGCGTTTTTTGGCAATCCCTTGAGATCCAATGGTTAACCCTTCTTGTCCCAACTGAAAAAGCGCATTCCCACGGCTCGGCGCAAGGCATCTCTCACGATGGCAAGATCCACGGCCAAGCGGCTTCGCCCTTCTTCGTTGCCAAAAGAGGTGAGCACCACACGCAAGCGTTCAACCCCCGCCTTGCCCGATTGACGGATGCGCATCCACTGCCTTTTGGCCTGAATCCACTTGCGTTGGGTTGGAGAAGCGTGAATGAGGGGAGCGATTTCGTGGAGGAGCAGTGCTGCCCTACCTGTGACACCCTTGGAGGGGGCTGGCTGCCTCAAAGGATTGGCAAAGCGCGGGTGCTTTTTCAAAAACTCGCGGGCTTGGGCTTCAGTGATGCCAAGGCGCTTATAGCTTTCGCGCAACTCCTCTTCTGCCGCGCGCTTTGCCGCAAAAAGGGTCATAAGCACCCGAGAGTAAAAGTTTGCTGCTCCATCACCACTCGTCTCAACTGCAACGAATGGGATATTTCCAAAACGGGCCTGAACAAAGGATTGCACACCGTCAGATACCCCTGAAGAAGGCATGCACCCAAAGGGCTTCACAGAAACCACCATGTGGGCTTTTTTGTCAATCGCGTTTGCAACAAGCTTTGCAACCTCAAGGTGCCCCTCTCCGCCTCGAAGGTCGTTTGCATAGAGATCCTTGGCCAAATCCGCAAGACGCCACATGTCTGGAAGAGAATAACTGCGCAAACCAGCAAGGTGAGCAAAAAAGTAGAAAGAACCACGAAGGGCGACGTCCGCGATTTTCATCGAAATCACCCTTTTCATGATCCCCAACTCATCAAGATCACCAAGGCCCCAAAGCGCCCTGTCGGCCCCCCTCACCCTCATCCGCTCTTGGGTGTCGCGGGCGACCTCCCAGATGTTGTAAAGAATGGTTGCGATAACAGGCTGCACGATGCACTCTGCACCTTCGTCCTCAAGGAAGCGCTTGAGGTTGTAGTTACCATCACCTTCCGTATGAAGGGCCCAGAATTCACCGATCACAGATACCCTCGCTCGGCAACGCAGGGGGTCGATTTGCACTGACTCAAAAATCCCCTTGCACTGGTGAAGGGCCCACATGTAGCGTAACCACGGGTTTCCTTTGGGCTCGCGCAGGACATTGGCGACAACCTGCTTGGCTTTTTCAAGGGCCCGATCGGTCGCACCCTTTTCAACTTCATAGGGTCGAATGCGCCAACCAATGGCGTTCAAAATATCACCAGCGATCAAGGCACGCCCAATCGCCATGAAAAACTCGAAGTCGAACACAAGGCCAAGATCATCACCGCTCACTTGGGATAGGCCACCTTGTTGTTGGAAGAGCATCACGCGGAAGCCCTCAAAGCCAGCATCTCGCAGCGCTTTGCGGTATTCGGTGACGTACATTCCAAATCGACAAGGACCGCAAGCGCCTGCGGTGAGAAAGACATGGTTGGCGATGATTTGCTCGGTTGGGATTCCCTCTTCATCGCGCAGGCGGATGAGCTCTTTCACCAAGTTGCCAACAGTGTAATGCGTTGGGTTACATTGGCCGCGGTTGCCGAACTCCTTGCCAATCTGAAGGGCTTTTTGATCTGCCGTACCGATCCAGCGCATTCGATAGCCGAGGCCGGACAAGGCGGCTTCCACAAAGTGGTCTTGAATGGGTGTGAGGCCAGACACCATGATCTCGACCGAGGGCCGCTCGTGGCTCCGAACAGTTGGGTTGAGCATCCTATCCACCCAATGAGTGGCTTGGCGAGCATGATTGGCTTTGAGCTTCTCCATTTCGCGCTCAAGCTCACGAAGCTCAGCATCGATTGAACCAATTGAATCGGCGATGACCGGTAGGCGAATGGGCATGTTCATGGTCCTACTCCTCGTTGCATGTTGGATTATTCAATCACTCGGCAGGGTGAGTGTGGTAAAGGGTGTTGATGATGGTTCCATCTTTTTTGCGGAGGGGAACCAACGGTAATGAATTCCTTGAAAGGGATTCGCTGGGTGTTGAAGTGGGTGTGGTGTTATAGCGTTCAACCTTCTTTTTGAGTTCCTCGATTTCTCGCTCGAGATCCGGGTCTTTCACCTTAAGTTCATCAAGAAGTGCCTGCTTTTTTTCAAGAAGGGCCAAGCGCTTTTCTTCTATCGTGCGAAGGAGCTTTTCTTTTTCGCGGGCGAGGTCCTCAAGAAGCTC
>JANWYL010000184.1 GCA_025056955.1 Sandaracinaceae bacterium
TGTCGAAGCTTGGACGGGCCCAGACGGCCAATTCAGGCTACCCCTCGACATTGGCATTTATGACTTGATTGTAGAAATGCCTGAGGAAAGCCGATTTGGGTGGGCGGTATTGCCTGGCTTTGTGGTCGATGGATCAAGCCAAGCGCTTCGCGCTTCCATTGTGCTGCGCACACCAGTGCACCTTCGTGGAAGAGCCCATTTCGACCAAGCACCAGCCTCTCAAGCGCGAATCCGCTTTTTTGGCATCGATCGAAATTCGAGGCGCCGCATCGAAGTCGCAATCACAGCATCCGATGCAAATGGCGAATTCGAAGTGTTTCTTCCCCCTTCGCTCGATCCCTGAGCTTGGCCCTAGAGGCGCATGAGCACTGCTCCCCAATTGAGGCCAGCACCAAGCCCGAGGAAGCAAACGAGGTCCCCACGTTTTAGTTTGCCTTCCCTCCACAGCTCATCAAAGAGAATTGGGATTGTTGCAGAGGAGGTGTTGCCGTAGCGGGCGATATTTGAAGGCACTTTGTCTTCTGGCACCCCCAAGGCTTCCCGCACCGCAGAATTGATGCGATCGTTGGCCTGGTGAGCGATGAACCAATCGATTTCATCGATAGAAACCTTGGCTTTTCTGCAAACTTCTTTGACAACCTCTGGAAGGAGCGTCACAGCGCTTTTGAAAAGCTCTTTGCCTTTCATCGTTGGGATTTGTTCTTCTTCTCGCATTTTCCAGTAGTGCCTTCGGGTAAAAAGCCCTGCAGGAACGAGAAGGTAGCCGTGCCCGCGGCCATCTGAATGGTTGGCGCTTGCAAGAAGGCCTCTCCCTGGCTCGTTGCATGCGCGAACAATGAGGGCGCCTGCTCCATCGCCAAAAAGAACAGCCATGCCCCGATGCTGGGTGGCAAGGGCACGCTCGGCTGGCGTGAGGCCTCGATCGCTCTCACCAAGGAGGACGTCCCAAGCATACGGCATGAAGCCAGCATGGGCCTCAGCCCCAACGATGAGCACAGTGCGCGCAGACCCTGTGGCAATCAAGGCATCAGCCAGTTCCAACGCAAATGGAATTGCCGCACATTGCTGGCGAATGTCCAGAGCTGGCACGCCGGGAATGCCAAGCTTTAGGCCCAAAAGAGCACCCGAACCTGGAAAAATATGCTCGGGCGTCATCGTGCCAAAGATGATGTAGTCGATCTCTTCTGGGCTGATTTCTGCTTGCTCAAGCGCTGCCTGAACAGCAGGAAGAGCAAGGTCCGAAACCCCTTCTCCCTGGGAAGCGTAGTGGCGCTGTGCAATTCCAGTCCGTTGCCTTATCCAGGCATCGCTCGTATCCATGATGCGGGCGAGATCATGGTTGCTCACTGGCTTCCCAGGAAGATAACGCCCAGAAGAAATAATCGTTGCTCCCGGCATGGGGAGCTGAGAGTCTAGAAAGAATTTTTTTTCAGTTCAAGAGAACCTTGAAAGGCGATTTCACCCTGGCCATGGCCCCGGCCAGCCTTGCGGATGGATTCTAAAACCCGCTTGTGGGAGCATCCTCAATCGGCACAAGAGCCACGGTCCCAACGAAAGAAAGAGCGGTGAACAATGGAATAAAGGGCGGTGCCAAGCACCACTCCCATGCACGCAACCGCGCCATGTTGCTCACCTTTTCCAAGGGCAGCAAGAGCAGCTCCAGGGCAAAAGCCGGAAAGGGACCAACCGATGCCAAAAAGCAAAGCACCTGGGATAAGGCCAGGGTGAAATGTTCTGGTTGGTGGGGTGCACCTTGCCAAGCGCAGCCCAATCCCAGCAAAAAACACCCCCACTCCAAAAGCACCCCAGAGGTGGAGGCTCTTAAAACGAAGCATCGACTCAATTGCAGAAGGTGAAGTGAAACCCACAGAGCCCAACACAATTCCCAAAAGCACCCCCAAGACGAGGTGCCTTCCCACGATTGTAAATCCAGGTGCCTCAACGCGAAGCCAGCGAGAGATTTGTGATGGTTGTCGCGTGGAAAGAAGGGTTGAATTGCGCTCCCAAAGCATGCTTATCCTCCAATCATCCACCTGATCAAGAAGGTTGACCCAACGGCAGCACCCACAAAGGTGATTGTGGCAATGAGGCTTGGAAGCCTAAGGGTTGCACACCCAACCAAGCCATGACCTGATGTGCACCCTCCTCCCATTTGAGCGCCAAACCCAACCAATGCACCACCAAGGAGCACGAGCACCTCTTTCCAAACCCCTATGCGCTGTGCGAGATCGCTTGCGATGGTGGAACCAGTCGTGGTGCTTGGTTGAAGCATGGAAGAAAGCCACCCACCGAGAACAACTCCCAAAACAAAAACAAGGTGCATGAGCCAAGTTGACCTCGAAGCGGCCCCTGGGGATTCATTTGGTGATGGAGGGATTTGGGCGCCTGCTTCTGAGAATTCGGTGTTGGGCTCGCCAAATTCTGACTGTGAGGCTGCCTCTTTTTGAGAAGCTTCAAGCAAGGCCTGAATGAAAGCCGCCTCGTTCTCTCTGGCTTCGGCCCATTCGAGGTCATTGCGGATGGCCTCCCTCACCTCAACAAGGGCTTGGATGCGCCCTGAAACACCGAGGTGGCGGCCCAACCACCTGGCATGAAGCACCGCAACCACCGCAAGGCCAAGGCCACCAAGCCAAAATGGCCAAAAAGGTCCCTTCTCAAAGAGTGTCCAAACTATTGGCATTCATCCCTCCGCTTGAGACAGGAGAGGTATTCCCCGCTTGGAAGCAAGTTGATGGGTGGGCGTTCTCCGCGGAGGGACATTTGATAGCGGGCACAGCGCGAAAAATCACCTCGGCAGTATCGGCTTTGCCAAACCTTGAGAAAGCCCCCTTTCTCGAGAAGGGGGAAGAGCTCACAGCTTGAGATGTGGGTGCAGGATACGGGGTTGATCTTGGCTATTGGCATAGGCTCCTTGAGAAAGGATATTTGCCTTTAGGATTTCACTTCAATCCCTGCTCCCACCACACTTGATCGCCTGAAAGGATGGGTGTAAGCGAGAAGCGATGGGCAATGAACTCGCAGGGCCTTGGGAGCGTCTTGAAAAGGCGCTTCAGGCGATGAAAGAGCGCATCCCCTTCGCCCCTCGGCTTGGAATTGTCCTTGGTTCTGGGCTTGGAGATTTCGCTGAAGGGCTTGAAAGCAAAGTGTTCATCCCCTATGCCGATGTCCCAAGCATGCCCGAGCCCAAGGTGCCTGGGCACGCCGGGCGCTTTGTTTTTGGCCGTTTGCGCAATTTCCCTTGCGCGGTGATGCAGGGGAGGGTTCACCTTTACGAAGGGCACTCCCCTGAGGATGTGGTTTTGGGGGTTCGCCTTCTTGCACGCCTTGGGGCTTCGGTTGTGATCCTCACGAATGCAGCGGGCTCAACGCACCGCAAGCTCAGGCCCGGGGACTTGATGCTGATTGAGGATCAGATCAACCTCACAGGGCGTAACCCGCTGGTTGGGCCAAATGATGAGCGTCTTGGCCCGCGCTTCCCCGATATGAGCGAGATCTATGACGCTTCCCTTCGGGAGCTTGCGTTGTGTGTTTCTTTGCGCCTTGGAATTCCCCTCTTTCGTGGTGTTTATGCGGGCCTTCTGGGCCCATCCTATGAAACACCTGCGGAAATCAAGATGCTCGAACGCATCGGTGCCGATGCTGTTGGGATGAGCACCGTGCTTGAAGCCATCGCACTGCGCCATATGGGCACACGGGTGCTTGGGATTTCGTGCATCACAAATCTGGGCGCAGGCCTTGGGACAGTTCCCCTCGATCACCGCGAGGTTGAAGAAGTGGCCAAAAAAAGCAAATCGAATTTTAGTCGGCTCCTTGGTGCCATCGTTGAGGAAATCGCTGGCCAGAGCGTTTAGCTGAGGGGGTGCATCGACTGTGAATGGCAGGGCTAGACGCCGCAGGGGCTTTTGATAAAGCTCATCTTGATGGCAAGTTGGCTTGTTTGGGTTTTAAAGCGTGGAGAAGCGCCAAAGGGGATGAGGCCTGGATTATTTGTTCGATGGGCTGGGATATTTGTATTTGCCCTTTGTGGGTGCCGCGACCGCACCTCTCTTTTGATCAAGGTGGAATCGGCTGATTTTAAGATTCCGGAAGATATCGATCGCTTGGATTTTTCAATTCGCGGTGAAACCACTGGGATGACCATCGAGCGTTCTTTCCAGGTGAGAACTCCATGGCCTCATTCGCTAAGCGTCCGTCCCGGAGCAGTGGAGTCAAACGCGGTGCGGATCACGGTCACTGGTTATAAGGGCGAGGACTTCGTGGTCCGACGGGTGCTCATGCGTTCTTTCAGTGCGGGCTTTGAAGAGGTCGTGGAAGTGGTCCTTCAAGGGGCATGTCGAGGGGTGCGATGCGCAGAGGGAAATGACTGCCTCAATGGATTTTGCGTCGGCGAAATGCGCGATGCTGGTCCCATGCCTGATCGCGGTTTTGATGCGGCAAGGGACGCGGGGGTTGACGTTAATATCGACGCACCTTGCCCCGCTCCCTTGGTCAATTGCGGAGGCCGTTGCATCAATCCAAACACCGACCCTCAGTTCTGTGGCGCTGATCAGGCCTGCCAAGGTTATCGTTCTTGCCGGGGCCAGGAGCTTTGCATCGATGGCCAATGCAGGCTTGACTGCGATCCTGGCTACATCAACTGCGAGGGGTACTGCGTCAACCCCCTGACTGATCCTCGCTACTGCGGTGCACGTGAGCCTGATTGCCAAATGGGAAGCGCCTGCCCGCCAGGGCGTTTTTGCGCGCTTGGGCGCTGTGCTGAAAGTTGCCCTCCAGGTCTCTACCCCTGCTTTGGAACTTGCATCGATCCATCGATCGATCGGCGTTTCTGCGGGGTGGGCCCCGATTGCACTGGGGGCGCTGGGAGTTGCCTTGCGGGTGAGGCATGCATTGGAGGTGAATGTGTGATGGACTGCCCCGCTGGGCTCATCGCTTGTGGAGGCCGCTGTGTGAACCCCCAGATCGACCGGACCTTTTGTGGCGCACGCCCTGATTGCACCGGAGGGAGGGTGTGCAGCCCCTTGGAAGTGTGTGTCCAGGGCCGCTGCCAAACGGGTTGTCCCTCAGGTCAAATCGCTTGTGGCGGCCGTTGTGTGGATCCCATGACTGACCCCGTGTTTTGTGGCGCTCGAGCTGACTGCACGGGAGGGACTTCTTGCAGCCGAGGCTTTGTGTGTCGCGCTGGTCGTTGTGTGGCCGATTGCCCGGAAGGTCAAGTGCCTTGCATGAACCGTTGCGTTGACCCCAACAGAGACAATTTGTTTTGCGGTGCAAATCCGGACTGCACCAGGTACACGACGTGCGGAGCGCGCGAAGCCTGCCGCATGGGGCGCTGTGAATGCATCCCTCCTGAGGAGCGGTGCGGAGACCGCTGCGTCGATACCCGCTTTGATCCGAGTAACTGCGGGCTCTGCGGCAGAAGTTGTGAAAGCGGGCAAGTGTGCGTTGGCGGTGCCTGCATGAGGTTCAGCGGAAGCGGATTTGACGGAAGTTTCGGCTCCTCTTGGCAAGCGCTCAATCTTCGCCCAGCCGAATGCATTCAGGATTTTGTTCCAAGGGGATCGAACTTCCTTTACTTTGCGTCCAGGGATCGATTTGGGGCGCTCAACCTCGAGTCTTTGGCCATCGAAGACAGGGCCACGCCTCCTGTCTTCATCCAACCAAATTGCAGCTTTACCTACTTTTTGGATGGAATCGTCCAGCTCTCTTCCTCCCGCGTTCTCCTCTACCAACCCCCAATGGATGAGTGGCGGAAGGTGCCAACAGGGGTGGAACTATCAAATTTGGGCATGACCACGACCGATGGAAATGTGCTTTGGAGCGGTATGCCGGGCTTTTTGCTCCGCGGCTCTGTGGCTGCAGCCATGGTGGAGCTGATTCCTCTTGGCGCTCCTCTTCAAAGGATCCGGGTGAGCCATGATCGGCGCTTTGGGAAGGTATTTATCGCCGGCCAAGGCGTGGCCGAGCTTCGTTCCTATGACCCCCTGAGCCGACAGCTCCGCCTCGAAGCGATGGCTCCTGGCCCAATTGGGGCCGTTTTCTGTGGAGACCGAGATGGGCATCTCTATGTTGGTTCGGCCGAAAATGTCCGTCGCGTTTGGCAATT
>JANWYL010000185.1 GCA_025056955.1 Sandaracinaceae bacterium
TCTTGGGCCCTGGCCTCAAGGTCTCGGGCAATCACAAAGGCAGAGAGCAGAGAAACACAGGCGACAAGCGTGATCAGTGAGCGAAAGGATCGGTACCTCATGCCATCACCTACGTTTCAACCCCGCTTTCCATTCATCAATCATACAAAGGGCCATGCTTCTCATGAAGGCCATTGCTACTCGAAAAGCTCGTCCACGCGGGCCATGTGTTCGCGGGCTTTTCGTTGTTCGATGATGTTTTCGGGAGCCGCGTCGGGGAGCATGTTTGGGTCGTTGTCGAGCACCCATTGGAGCTCCCTCAAAAAGAGAGCGCGGTCCTGGGCCTTGACAGCGTACTCGACGGCATAGAGGACATGGGTCCCAAAATAGCCGGGAAAACGAGAAATCGAATACTCAAAGTGCTGCTTCGATTTTTCGAGATCCCCACCGGCATAGGGGGGAGCCACGGCGTAAAATGCACCAAAGTAGCGGTCGGGGCCTCCGAAGAAGTAATCGCGATCGAGTTCAAGGCAGCGCTTCATCGACTCTCGGATTTCGTCCTTGTAGCGCAACACAGTGGCAAAGCCATCGCGGCGGGCCCACCGACCAAGCGAAGCGCTTCGCCAATAGACCAGGCCCACAGCCCGCTGATCGAGCACAGGAAGCCCTGCTTCAAAACGACCACTCGTGCGCACGCGCTCTGCAAATTCAGGCGAAAAGGCAGCCAACCCCCGCTCAGCGTTTTGCACAGAGCTCCAGTACGTCTCCTTCACCGCAGCCTCTTTGGCGGGATCGAATTCGAGGTGCCCGTAGGCCATAAAGTACTGGGCCCGGGCAAGCTTGGTATAGGTTTGGTAATCGTTTGGAACCAGCCGGACCGCTTCAGACCACGCATCGATTGCGGCCTGAAGCTCAGAGGTTTCCACGCGTTTTGCAAAGGCTTCATCGCCTTTGGCCACAAGCTCATCGTGGCGGGCCTTGGCTTCAGGAGAAACCGGGCCAGACAAAGCGGCCCCTTCCTCATCAAAGACAGAGGATCGGGCTCCTCCACAAGCGCCAAGCCAAGGCAAAACGAGAAGTAAACCCACTCCCTTCCGCAACACGTGTTTCTTTGCCGACTCCATGCCGAGATGCTTGGCTACCACCACCTGAGAGCTCGTGTCAACCTCTATCGGATCCACAAGTGCCCGCTACGGAGAACGCGCATAGAGTCTAGCCCGCCGCGGGGGAACAATGAGAGTGGCGTTCCCATTGGCATCAACCCTCAGCACATCTTCGCCTTCGATGAGCTCGACGTAGGTTCCCTCCCGAAGGGAAGTGGCCACCTGCGCCGTGGAGGATTGGGTTGGGTGGGTGTTGATCGCACAAAGGAGCTTCTCCCCATCAAAGATCCTTTCGTAAACAAGGAGGCCAGCATCAGGCATGCCTTGGGAGGGAGCGCCGTCTGGCCCGCGCGCTGGGTGCGTTGAAGCATAGCGCACCTTCAACTCCCCATAGCGGAGGGCCGGATGGAGGCGACGAAGCGCTGCAAGTTGGGCAATCCAGCGATAGGTGGGCGTGTCTTTTTGGTGGCCTCGAAGCCAGAGGGGCTCTCTCCCCTCATGCCCCCCTCCCCCTGCGAGCTCCTGTTCGGTCCCGTAGTAGATGCAGGGAATCGCATCGATTGTGAAAATCACAAAGAGCGCAAGATCCAAGGCAAAGGGATCGCGCACAAAGGCAAAAAAGCGTCCTGTGTCGTGATTGTCCACAATGGCAACGCGGGCCTGCCAAGGACTAAGCCCAATCCCAATGGGCTGAGGCGTCTCTCGAAAAAGGTGGCGCGCTCCCTCGAGCACCCAGAGAGCCTCGCTTGGGGCTGCCCCACCCCCGATCACCCGATCGATGAGCACGTGCTTTAAGGGAATATCGAATCCCCCATCAAGGGCATCCATCGAGAGGTATGGCACCATCTCCCTTGGGTCATACTCGAAAATCTCCCCAAGCAAAAAGAAGCGGTTTTTCCCAAGACGCGAAAGGCGTTCGCGCAACTTCCGCCCAAAAGCCCTCCAAAAAGCCACTTCCGCATGGGGCACCGCATCGAGCCGAAATCCGTCAACATCGGTGCGCGCAACCCAAGTCACCCACGTTTGCACCAAGGCCTCGATGGTGGCGCTGTCTTCGGTGCGAAAATCACGAAGACCGTCGGGGAAATCCCCATATCGGCGCTGCTCAGGAATGTGGAGCTCACCCCGACCGCGAAGGTGAAAAAAAGCAGCTGTCAGGTCAAAAGGCTCTGCATTGATCTCCCAGTTGATATCGCCATGGTGCTCCGAAGGGATAGGTGAAAAAAGCCGAGCTTCGTGGGTGAAAACGATGGGTACATCATAACCCTCTCGGCGGTAAGGAGGCTCTGCCTCACCTGGATCTTCAACTCCATTGCGATTGAGATCGTAGAAAAAAACACGCCCAGCGTGGTTGACAACCACATCGATCAAAATGTGCATGCCCCTTGCGTGAACGGACTTTACAAGACGCCTTAAGTCCTCCTCTGATCCGAAGTGAGGCTCGATCTGGGTGAAGTCGCTCCCCCAATAGGCATGGTAACCATCCGCAACCTCCATTCTTTGCACGTTTTTGACGATGGGTGAGATCCAAATCGTTGTGGCGCCGAGCCCCTGGATGTAATCGAGGTGCTCTTCGATTCCTCGGAAATCACCCCCCATAAATCGAGAGAAATCTCCAGGAATTGGACCAACCCCATCGATCGTATCATTGGAGGTGTCTCCGTTTGCAAAGCGGTCAGTGAGGAGGTGATAGATCACCTCATCCCGCCAATCACCCACATGGGTGCGGAGAGGGGTTGGCTTGGTATCGCAAGCGGGAGAAAAAAACAACGCGAGGCAAGCGATGATGAAAAGATCGGGGTAGACCTCAAAAAAGAAGCAGGCCAATCTTTCCTTCATGGTTTTCTTCGCTCGAGGATCGCAAAAAGAAATCGAAGAGTGGAATGGCTCGCGCATCGTCCGCACTCCCCTCCAATACGGTGGCTACGAAAGCTGGTTTTTGAGGGCAAATCACCCCGAAAGGCCACTGGCTTTTTGGATCCGTTACACCCTCACCAGGCCTCCTTTTGATCTTTTTCGGGCAAAGGGCGAGATTTGGGCCTTTCTTTTTGATGGCGAGCGCAACTCTGTGATCGGCATCAAAGAAAGCCACCCCTACATTGGCTCTCGTTTTGCCACAAATTGCCTTTTCGTTGAGATAGGAGACGCCTCCCTTCGCCCAGGAGAAGCAGAGGGAAGGGTCTCATCAGAGGGGCACGCGATCAGGTGGAGGCTGCGATATGCCTCTTCCAGCCCCCCCCTCCTTTTGCTCCCAAAGCCCCTTTATGACTTGCCCTTCCCACGGGCAAAGGCTTTGGTTTCCGCTCCCATGGCCTCTTTTGATGGTGAAATCGCAGTCGATCAAGAGTCATGGCCCATCGATTCGTGGGTCGGCTCGCTCAATCACAACTGGGGGAGGGAACACACACCAGAGTACGCGTGGGCCCAAGTGGCCGGATTTGACAACGCCAAAGATGCCTTTCTTGAAGTGGCTTGTGCCCGAATTCAGCTTTCAAAAAGGGGATCGCTTCTCAGCCCCCCCCTTGGCGCGATGGTGTTGCGCCTTGGCGATCGCGAGATCAGGTATTCACCCTTTCAAATTTCTGCCTCTTTTCGGTCGGAGCTCAATGGGTTGAGATGGCGTTTTCGCCTCAACACAAAGGCCAAAGGGATTTCGGGAGAAATCTTTGCACCCCATGGGCACTTTGTCGCCTTGACCTACGACAACCCCACGGGCGAAAAGCTCACCTGCCTCAATTCAAAAATCGCCTCAGCATCCATCCGGGTTGAAGAAAGGGGGCGCCTGGTTGAACACCTTGAAACAGCCCATCGGGCTGCTTTCGAGCTCCTCTCCCCAGCCCCCCCACCTCCCGGCATAAGGCCTCTTGTTGTCAAAGAAAAGAGCGGTGCTTTGGGCTTTGGCGAGGATATTGCCTAGAGGCGTCGAGGAGCCGCATGCTCATCGCAAAACCATGCCCCTTATGCCCAAAACTCTCCTCCTTGTGCGCCTTTGCCTGCATGCCCTGTCTTTTATGGCCGTTTTTTTGGGAGGGTGCCGAGAGCGGGCGCAAGCTCCTGCCTTGCCCAGGGCAATGGCTCCCAAGGCCAAAACCCCTTTGGCAAGCTCAAAGGGGTGGGTGCCCCCTCCTGAACCCAGGCCTTTCCGACCAAGCCAAGCCCCTCCCCCCCCATCACCCTTGATCGTTGAGGAGACCCTGATAAAAAGTGGTCCCGATCCCTCCACCCCTTCACCCTCTGCTCCAAGGGATCTCGGCGCTGAGCTTGCCCGGCTTATCGGCGATCCATCCCCTTGTATCACCCTTGAGCAAGCAGAAGCCCACTCAAAGAACAACCAACCCATCTCTTTTTCGGTTGCAGCGACGGTCTTGCCCTCTGGCCGGCTTCAACGGGCCGAGGTGAGGGGCCTTCCGCCTTCTTCATCCGACTGCATTCGCAAACGCATCGAGGGCCTCTCATTCCCTCAACCCATCGAAGGTGCTCCCCGCCGCATCTCCACCACCCTCCACTTCGATGCGAAGGTGAGGCGAAGCGAAGAAGTGCGAATCGGCTTTGCACCTGATATTCCTCCCCCAGGCCGTGCCCAACCACCCGCCCTCGTTCTTCCAGCGCTTGGCCCTCCAGGCCCGGCCCCTGGAGCTGCTCCACCTGCGTTCACCCTTCCCGCACTTGGCCCTTCTCAACCTCCACCTGGCCAAGTCCCCCCATCCTACACCCTCCCTGCGAGCGCAGAATCACCCCGCCCGCCCGGATACGTTCCACCCGCCATCACCCTTCCAGCCCAAGGTGGTGCACCATAAGCACCCCTTTTCACAACCAATCCTTAACCAAACTACCGCTCACCCAGGGCCTCCCTCAATTCGAGGAGAAGTTCCCGCGCCCTTGGTGTAAGGTGCTTTGGCACAGCCACCTGAACGTGGCAGATGAGATCACCCCTTGCCCGGCCGTCAAGGTGGGGAATACCCAGGCCCTCACACTTGAGAATGGACCCAGGTTGTGTGCCCGGAGGAACATGGAGCTTGGCGCTTTTTCCTTCGAGGGTTGGGACTTCGATCTCCCCTCCAAGGCAGCAAGTCGTAAAAGGCACCTCGACATGGGTATGGAGGTGATGACCATCCCTTTTGAAACGCTTATGGGGGGCCACCTGGATTTTGACATAGAGATCGCCAGGGGGGCCGCCGCGCCCTGGTTGGCCCATTCCGGCTTTGCGCAACACGTGACCATTGTCGACGCCCGGAGGAATTTCGACCTCCACCTTGCGCTCGATGAGCTCCTCGCCTGAGCCGCGGCATTCTGGGCAAATGCCACGGGCCACTTGGCCCCTTCCACCGCATTGGGGGCATGTGGTGCTGATGAAAAGCATCCCTCGCTTGAAATGGACTTGGCCTTGGCCCCTACACCCCTCGCAAGGGGAAAGAAGGCCTCCTTCTGCTCCTGTGCCTCGGCATGCCCTGCATGTGCTGGGGTAGCGGAGGGTGAGCTCTTTTTTCGCCCCAAATGCAGCTTCCTCCAGGCTCAAGGTGATGGCCATCTCGAGGTCTGCACCCCGCTCCCTTCGAGGCCCTCGACCCCTTCTTGGGCCAGCGCTTGTCCCAAATATCCCTTCAAAGAGATCCCCAAAGTGCATGAAGATTTCATCGATTGACTGAAAGCCTGGGGAATAACCGCCGCTCTCCAAGCCCTCATGCCCGTAAAGGTCGTAGATTTTGCGCTTTTCAGGGTCCTTGAGGATTTCGTAGGCCTCGCTCACCTGCTTGAAACGTTCCTCAGCCTCGGGATTTCCAGGATTGCGGTCGGGATGCAGCTGGGCCGCAAGCTTGCGGTAGGCGCGCCTGATCTCCTCCTCGCTCGCATCCCGGCTCACGCCAAGAAGTTCGTAGTAATCGGCCTTTGTTTCTTTGGCCATTCCGCCTTGTTTGGGCATAAGGATTCCCCTCCGCAGGGAACCACGAGGTACCATAAGACCGCGCTTTTGCGGGTCAAGGGGAGAGGATAAG
>JANWYL010000186.1 GCA_025056955.1 Sandaracinaceae bacterium
GGCTCGGTGAGGTCTGGCCTGGCGTCAAGCAAATCAGTGTCTTGCGGCTGAATTCCTTCATCTTTGGTTCCACCATCTTCCCTTGTCGGACTGGGCGAGCCGCCACACCAAGCAGTCAACAAGGCCAAGCAAAGGCCCAAAACGCCTTGATGCCAAGATTGCACCTTTCTCATGTATACCTCCACCAAGGGCAGTATGGGGTGTGTCAATCACCTTTCCAAATCGGTTTTCGCTTTTCAAGAAATGCTCGGATGCCTTCTTGGGCATCCTCTGTTCCAAGAAGGGCGAGGAAACGCTTGCGCAACTCTGGGAGGCTGGTTTCGAGGTCACGATCGGCCTGAAAATGCCACGCCTCGAGCCCCATGCGCATGGCTGTCGGGCTTTGCTCTGCGAGTTGATGTGCCAGGGAGTCCACCTCCTTATCGAGCTCATCTTCGGGGACAGCTCGGTTGATCAAATCGATTTGTGCTGCCTCTTTTGCCGAAATTGTGGTGCCCGTCAGCATGAGCTCCATGAGCCTGCGCTTGGAGACCACCCGCCTGAGCACTGCCATGATCATCATTGGGAAAAGACCGCGTTGAATTTCGGGGGTGCCAAAGGTAGAAGTCTCGCTTGCAATTGCGAAATCACAAGAAGCGACAAGGCCGAGACCACCTCCAAGGGCTGGCCCATGGATGCGTGCGATTGTCGGCTTGCCAAGCGAGGGAAAGCGCAAAAGGAGATCGGCGAAATCTCCCTTGGGAGGAAGCGCTTCACCTTCCACAGGGTCATTTCGAAGGTCGGCACCAGCGCAAAAAACACCCTTTGCTCCTGTGATCACGATCACCCGAACCGAACGATCGGCTTTGGCCTCGTCAAGGGCCCAAATGAGTTCGTTCACCATCCTTGGGTTCAGGGCGTTTTTGCGCTCAGGGCGGTTGAGGGTGATCCGAAGGATGGATCCTTCCCTTTCAGTCAACAGGGTGCTGTACGCAGGGGCTTCCATGGGCTGCTCATTTCCTTGGCCTTAGCGTGAGGTGGGGATGTTGAGGATTTGTGCTGCTTCTTCGACAGTGGCAGGTTCGCGGCCGATGCTTCGGCACAAGCGCACTGCTGCTTCAACCAGCGCTCCGTTGCTTTGTGCCATTTCACCGTTTGGCAAATAGAAGTGGTCTTCGAGGCCAGTGCGAATGTTTCCGCCAAGGACGAGTGCCGCCCCAAGCATGCGCCAGTGGACATGAGAGACGGCGATGACTTGCCACTCAGATCCAGCCGGCATGATTTTTGCTTGGAGCTGGAGCGATTCAATAAGGGGGGGGATTCCACCAAGCACATTGACGATGAATGAGAACTGAAGGGGTGGTCGGAGCACACCCATTTCGAGAAGGGGGGCAATCCCAGCCGTATGACCTGTGTCGAAACACTCAAGTTCAGGTTTCACCTGTGCTTCGTTCATCGCTTCAAGCAAGCGGCTGATTTTAGAGTAGGGGTTTGGAAAAACCAAATCGAATACAAAACGCTTTTGTTTTGGGGAGTACTTTGCATAGTTCATTGACCCCATGTTCAGTGCAGCGATGTGAGGCCGCACATTGCGGATCATTTCGACTTGTTCGCTTACGTCTTCTCCGAGGGAGCCGGTTGAAAAGTTTAAAATGATTGGGCAAAGCTTTTGGGTTTCTTCTCGGATGGCTTCGAAGACTTTTGGGGAAAAGGTGGGAGTGCCGTCATCATTTCGTGCGTGGATGTGGGCAATGGCGGCTCCCGCATCGTAGGCGCGCTTGCATTCCAGGGCAATCTCCTGAGGGGTGTATGGGATTGCAGGGCATTGTGACCGGTTGGCGAGTGCACCAGTCACGGCGCAGGTGATCACGACTTTTTCAGCAGTTGAAGACGTGCGCACGGGTTGAGCTTAGCATGGAGTGGGAATGGGCTTGCAAGTGTGGTATGGGTTCCAATCATTGTGCTTCATCGCAAGAGCTAAATGAATTCATGCCACATGCTCTCCCCCAAATTTCTGTGATACTTCCGATATTTAATGAAGTTGAAAACATCCCTCCTCTTTTGCGAGAGATCGAAGAGGCTTTGCGAGGGTGGCGCTTTGAAGTGATTTGCGTGGACGATGGGAGCACAGATGGCAGCCGCGAGTTGCTCCGCCAGCTTGCACTCAAGCTTCCCTACTTAAGGGTCATTTTGTTTCGTCGGAATTGTGGCCAAAGCGCTGCTTTTGATGCGGGGTTTCGACATGCCAGTGGCGCGCTCATCGTCACGATGGATGCCGATGGGCAAAACGATCCCCGCGATATTCCGCGCTTGGTAAAAAAACTTGAAGAAGGTTATGACCTCGTTTCAGGATGGAGAAAAAAACGCAAAGATTCTTGGATTCGAACATTGCCTTCAAAAATCGCAAATGCACTGATTCGATGGATCACTGGCACCCGGGTGCATGACCTCGGTTGTTCTTTAAAAGTGTATCGCAAAGAGATCACAGACGAAATCCGGCTTTATGGCGAAATGCATCGTTTTTTGGTGCCCCTTGCCGAGCTTCAAGGGGCTAAAGTCGCTGAAATGGAAGTCAATCACCGTCCAAGGGTGGCGGGAGTATCAAAATATGGGCTTTCACGTGTTTTTAAGGTATTGCTGGATTTGCTCACTGTTTGGTTTTTGCATCGATACCAAACAAAGCCGATTCACGTTTTTGGTGGATTGGGTTTTTTAATGATAGCAGCCTCATTGCTTTTGGCTGCATATGTGATTTACCAAAAGATCGTGTTAGGTATTTGGGTGCACCGCAATCCGCTTTTTTCGATTTCCGCTTTTTCTGGTCTTTGGGTTTGCAGGCGCTGGGATTGGGGCTGCTCGCAGAAATCATCGTTCGCACCTATTTCGAATCTCAAGGGCGTGTGCCTTACCCAGTGGCTGAACGCATTGGTTTCCCCGAACCATCTCCTCAACGATTGCCATGTGCGGAATTGCAGGAATCGTCACTCACACAGGAGAAGAAGCCCTGGTTCGACGGATGCTCAGGCGCCTCGCCCATCGGGGGCCAGACGGAGAAAGGGTCCTCGTCAGAAGGGTAGGCGAGCGGGTTGCCACTTTTGGCCACAGGCGCCTTGCGATTGTCGACCTGGAGGGCGGGGTGCAGCCGATCGAGGACGGAGGGTGTGGGGAAAAGCCCGAGGCCCGCGCCATGCTGACGTTCAATGGCGAGATTTACAACCACACTGCTTTGCGCAAAGAGCTCGAAAAACAAGGGGTGCACTTCAAAACGAAGCACTCGGATGCGGAAACCCTGGTTGCGGCTTTGGCAAGCTGGGGCGTTGAGGCCTTGCCGCGGTTCTCTGGCATGTTCGCCTTTGCCTCGATGGATTTGCGCACTGGGGAGGTGCTGCTCGCCCGCGACCGGAGCGGAATCAAGCCGCTTTACTGGGCCCCTCTTCCGGAAAGCGTGTGGCCGGGAGGTGGAATTGCTTTTGCCTCTGAGCTTCATGCCCTTTTCGAAGTGCCAGGCCTTCGGCCACGCATCGACTGGGATGGCCTCGCAAGCTTGCTTTTCATCGACTGTGTGCCTCCGCCTCTGAGCATTGTTCAAGGCGTGTTCAAGTTGGGGCCGGGCGAGTGCCTCAGGCTGCTTCCAGATGGGCGGAAGGAGCATGAACGCTTTGTGGGCAGGGAAACCCCTCTGAGGGAAGGGAGGGTGGATGCGGGGCTCCTCGAAGCCGAGCTTGGGCGCGCTGTGTGTGCACAGCTCATGAGTGATGTGCCAATCGCCTTGCTTCTTTCAGGGGGGATTGATAGCTCCCTTGTGGCTTCTTTTGCCGTTGAAGGGCTGAGGAGGGAGGGGCGTCCAGACCCTGTGGCTTTTGCAATTGGCTTCGAAGAGGCTTCTTTCGACGAGCTCAATTATGCCCGCAAGGTTGCTCAGCACCTTGGGATTGAGCTTGTGGGTGAGACCCTGTCCCAACGAGCGCTGCTTGATGTGCTCGACCAGGCCCTCGATGCCTTGGATGAGCCAATTGGCGATCACTCGATTCTACCGACCTATTTGCTTTCTCGCCTTGCAAGCCGGTGTGTGAAAGTGGCCCTCGGGGGTGATGGGGCCGATGAGCTTTTTGGAGGCTACGTCACCTATTTCGCCCACCAAGTGGCAGAAGGGTGGGTGGGCCATTTTCTTGGCTGGCTTGAGAAGCGTTGGGGTTTTGATTGGCTCAGGCATCTTCTCAACCGTTTGCCTTCGAGCGACGCCTACCAAGCGATCGATTGGAAACTTAAGCGTTTTTTCGGGCGCTGGGATGCCGAACCCATCCGCAGGCACTTGCGCTGGATGTCGGCCATCGACCTTCCGGAGCTTCCCATGCTTCTAGGAGAGGAAGCGGTTGAGCCATGGCTGGGCTCCTTCAAGCCTTCTCATGGGCCTCCTGTGGCGCAGGCGATGGACCTCGACGCAATGCTTTACCTTCCGGGCTCTGTTCTTACCAAGGTCGATCGCGCTTCCATGGCCCATGGCCTCGAGGTGCGGCCGCCTTTTTTGGACGAAAGGGTGATTGCGATTGCCCGTGCCCTGCCCCTCTCGAGCAAGCTCAGAGGGCGGAAAGGCAAGGTGATTCTCCGTGAAATCGCTCAAAGACGCCTCCCTCGCTTTGTCAGCAAACGAAAGAAGCACGGCTTTTCAATACCGCTTGCGCGCTGGCTGAGGGGGCCGCTCCGAGCACGCGTTGAGCGCATCCTCGAGGACTCGCCTGTATGGCTTGTGCTCCCAAGAGAGCCTTTTTTGAATTGGTTTTCGCTTCATAAAGAACGAAGAGGAGAACACACAAAAGCCCTTTGGCTGCTCATCGTGCTTGACCACTGGATGAGAAGGCATTGCTAGGCTGATGAGTTGAAATTGAAATGAGTGGGGCTCTTGTGTGCCTTGGAGAGAATGGGTACGCTTTTTCATGGCAAAGAGGCCTTCATGCAGCGACTGCGTACGAGGCGCAAAGCCCTACTCGCTTTATTTGCAAGCTTGATGAGTTCTGCCTGTCAGGTGGACCCTTTTTGCATCGATTGCCCGGGTGCGGAAGTTGATGCTGGGAGCGAAGACGGCGGAATGATGGATGCACCGCTTGTGAGGATTGATGCCCAAGGGGATGCGTTTTCTCCTGATGCCTACATGCTTCCTGACGGTTGCACACCAGGGGCTCCCGAGCTTTGCAATGGCCACGATGACGACTGCGACCGAATGGTGGATGAAGGAATTGACCTCATGACAGATGTTCGGAATTGTGGCGGATGCGGGATGAGGTGTGCACCGCCCAATGCCTTTGGCATTTGCATGAACGGAAACTGCCGGATGGGGGATTGCGCCGCTGGTTACATCGATCTCGATCGCGATCCTGCCAATGGGTGCGAGTATCGCTGCACAGCCACTGCGGACCGCGAGATGCGTTGTGATCGCCGCGACGAAGACTGCGATGGACGCGTGGATGAGGACTTTGACCTCATGAACGATGTCATGAACTGCGGCACCTGTGGGCGCTCTTGCAGGCTGCCTCGCGCGAGCGCCGCCTGCCGCGATGGAAACTGCGTGCTTGAGCGCTGCGAGGATGGTTACGTTGACCTCGATGGCATGGCAACCAATGGTTGTGAGTACCGATGCACCCCTTCGAGTCCTCCGACCGAAAGGTGTAACCTTCAAGACGACGACTGCGATGGGATGATCGATGAAGGCAATCCAGAAGGTGGAGGGATGTGCGGCACAGACACGGGTGAATGCGTGGCGGGGAGGCGTGTATGCAGGGGTGGGCGCCTTGAGTGCGAAGGTGAAGTGGGGCCAAGCGATGAGCGATGCAACAACCTTGATGACGACTGCGATGGACGGGTTGATGAGGGGAATCCAGAAGGGGGTCGTGCGTGCGGATCTTCCGTTGGTGTCTGCGTTCCAGGTCGTGAGGTGTGCATGGGTGGGAGGCTGGAGTGCATGGGGGGAGTTCGGCCTGGGATGGAGCGTTGCAATGGGCTTGACGACGACTGCGATGGGATGATCGATGAAGGCAATCCAGAAGGTGGAGGGATGTGCGGCACAGATACGGGTGAG
>JANWYL010000187.1 GCA_025056955.1 Sandaracinaceae bacterium
ACGAGGCCATTTTCGAAAAAGACAGTGAGGCTGAGGAAGCAGATGTTGTCGATGTTTCACGCACCTCTGGTCGCAAAACCAAATCCACAAAAATAACAAAAACAACAAAGACAACAACAAAACAAAGCAATTCCATTGTCACTTCTAAGCAGCAAACAGATGGCAACAGCAAAGCCAGTAAAAAGCAAACCGCTACATCTACTACACCTACATCAAAATCAGAATCAAAATCAAAATCAAAAAGTTCAAATGAAGCCAATTCACCGAAGTCTCAATCGAGCAAAAAACAAATCCATTCAGATTCAGCAAGTCAACTTGGCTCTAAACCTCAACTTCAAAAAACGGGTAAAAGTAAGTGATTGGAATTTACGTGATTGTGGATCCACAGCAGTGTATTGATCCGTCGAGCAGTCGCCCTCGCTCTCCCCTGGAAGTTGCGGAAGGGGCAATCAGAGGCGGGGCATGTGCAATTCAATTGCGTGTGAAATCAGGAAAAGACCGCAATCATCTGAAATTGGCGGAGGAAATGGCAGCCCTTTGTCGCACCCATGAGGTTCCCTTCATAGTGAATGACCGGTTGGACATTGCTTTGGCAGCTGGTGCCGATGAGTTGCATCTCGGTCAAGATGACTTGCCCGTCGCCTACGCAAGGCGTCTGGCCCCTCATTTGCCCGTTGGAAAATCCACACACAACGAAAGAGAACTGCTTGAAGCCACTCGAGAGGATGTCCAGCGGATTGCCTTTGGTCCCGTTTTTCCAACTTCATCGAAAGCCCATGCAGAGCCCGCTGTCGGAGTGGA
The DNA here is from genome assembly GCA_025056955.1 of Sandaracinaceae bacterium. Lineage (GTDB taxonomy): Bacteria > Myxococcota_A > Polyangia > Polyangiales > Sandaracinaceae > JANWYL01. The sequence goes on from JANWYL010000187.1 coordinate 802, forward strand.
TGGTTTGCGAGAAGCAATTGAGAAAGCAGGAAGACCTCTCATTGCAATTGGTGGCATCAACCAAAACAACGCTGCCCTTCTGCGAGGCCTAAACCTAGAAGCAGTGGCAGTCATTTCAGCCGTATGTGCTGCTCCAAACCCTGAAGACTCAGTGCGCCAGCTGCACCAACTGCTCAATAAGTAATCGCCAATCGCTAAAAGTGGCTCTCAAGTGTCCCCTACGCCCTAGCGCTTGTGCACCGATTCGGGAATCAGCTGGGAAAGGTAATGGGCTTGGAGGAACACCTGCTTCTCCGCACGCATCAACTCGTCATGCATGCGTCCTGCAAGCAAAGTCGGTGTGATGACCATTGCAGCAGAAACCAAAACAAGGAAAATTTGCACTCCCCCAGCAGGCAAGTACACCAAAGGCGAACGAATGATCATCGTTCCTTGAACAAAATCATAGGGGTTAGGCACAATCCCAAGAGCCATAAGAAGCACTGGTAGAAGGACGCTGAGCAAGTTGGTGATGAGCACGTATGGCCGCTTCTCACGCGCTACGCCCATTGCAAAAAAAACGGCATTTGTCGCGGCAAGGGTTGGCACCAACACAAAAGGACCAAACAAAAGAGAAATCAAGCCAATCGAGAGGGCAGATGCGAAAATCAGAAACAACACCCACGCATCTGAAACGCGTTCTTTTCTCCAGGTGAAAAGAGCAAGCACTGCTGTAAGGAGAAGGCTTGCGACGAGAAGGCCACCACCCAGCCATGATTTGACGCCAAAGCCAACCACCACAGGAACCACCAGTATCCACGTGATCAGGCGAATGGCTACGCTGTGTACCATTTGCAGGCGGCGCAAGCGCAAGTTGTTCTCGAGGGCAAGCTGCGCCGCAGAAGGAATGGCTTCAGGAAGATTTTGAAGCGCATCGGCCAAGGCTCGGCGTGCACCATCGTGACTCGGGTCGAGGGCAAGCGCTCGACCGAGTTCGCGCATCTGAGCTGCACGGCCTTCTGGCGTGCTTCCATCGATGGACAAAGCTTGCCGGACGTGCTCAGAGGCCAGCTCGTGCCGGCGCCTTTCATCGCGCTCGCCGTCAAGGAAGCGCTCGATGCGTTCTGCAAGCTCGCGGGCGCTCCGGAGGCGATTGGCCGGTTCTGTGGCGACAGCCGCTCTCCACAGTTGCTCAAGTTCAGGTGGAATCTCAGATGCCTGCGCTCTCGAACGTGTCAAGGCGCTTCCAGTGATCGTTGAGGCAATCCGTTCAGCAACCGTGCGCCCATCGTGAAGTGGCTCGAGGTACAGGATTTCAAACAAGATGCATCCGAGCGAATAGACATCGCTTTCGGGACCCAAGCGATCATGCTCGCCTCTGCACTGCTCAGGGCTCATGTAGCCAGGGGTTCCGAGCAACATCCCTTGCTGGGTCGCCTTGGAGTCTGAGCAAAGCACTTCATGGGCTGTTTCTCCCCCACATTCCGGAAGTTTCGCCCCAGAAGCACCTTGAATTTTGGCAAGGCCCCAATCCAAAACGTAGACCTCCCCAAAATCCCCAAGCATGATGTTTGAAGGCTTAAGATCACGGTGAAGGATTCCATGGCGGTGAGCGAAATCGACGGCCAGGCAAGCAGTGGCAAAAGCAGAAAGAAGGCGTCGGCGGTTGTAGCGGGCCTGAACCTCGGGGTCATTGGATGCGAGCGCATCGATGATTGTGTCGAGCGTCTCCCCCCGAATTCGCTTCATCGTGAAAAACACCGTCCCGTCGGGCATGCGAGCCAGATCGTGAACAGGAACGATTGCGGGGTGTTCAAGCTGCCCTTGGACACGGGCCTCTCGGACGAAGCGCTCAAGCAAAACAGGATGCACATCGCCTTCGCGGATGCGCTTGATCGCGACCTCCCTCCCGATCGCACGGTCATGGTAGAGATCGACCCTGCCCATCCCGCCTTCGCCCAAAGGAGCTCGGTACTCGTAACGAGACAAAAAACGGGTATCAAGGTCGATCGATTCAAGCCAAGGGGAAAGAGTTGTGGGCGTTTGGGCCAAAGAGGCCGGCACAGCCATTGTCGCCTCGAGCTCTCTGGCTGTTTTGTCAACGGCAAGTGTGGCGGCTTCCTCTGAACGCGCCCTGGACGAAAGGTTGTTCATGAGACAAGAGTACCTTGTGCAATTAAAAGGCCGAAGGTGCCTCCAACAAAAATGCCAAGGCTGCCCCTTTCTTTTCAACTGCTCAAAAAAGGCAAAGTGTTGTCGTATCACCACACTGTGGCAGCATCTGCAACTGTTCGGCTCCGCTTTTTGGTTGCTGGTCTGGATGAGGGTCCCGCTCGAAATCTCAACAGCACGTGCTCAGGAGCCCATCATTGCTCGCCTGCGCGAGGCCGCCCAAGCCCAGCCCCGCAATCCCGAAGCAAGGCATGAGCTCGGAATGGCCCTGCTACGTGCTGGCCGTTTCGGAGAAGCCCGCCGAGAGCTCGAGCAAGCAGCAAGTCTTGGCCGTAACGCCCCAGAACTGCTCTTTGATCTGGCTCGCGTGGCCTTCGCCGAGGGCAATTACCGCAATGCAATCGCTGTGTGCAAAAGGCTGCGTCGGCTGCATTCCGCTTCGCCCTTAGGCCATGCCTGCGAAGCGTGGGCAGAGCTCTCACGTGGACGCGTGGCACTGGCCCTTTACGCCATCGAAAAAGCCGGAGACCACCCTGAAGCGTGGCTCGCTCGTGCCGAGGCCCATCGCCTCCAAGGAGCCTGGGAAGAAGCCACGCAAGCCTTTGAACGCGCAAGGCAAAGCGAATCGACCCGCGATCGGGCTGAGCTTGGGTTGGCCAAGCTTTACGCAAGTCGCGGCCGCAGAGAAGAAGCAATCGCTCTTCTCCGGCAACTGCTTGAACGCGACCCTGAAAACCCCGATGCCGCATACGAGCTTGGGCGACTGGTTGGAGGCGAGGAGGAGCGTATGTGGCTCATGCGGGCCGTCCGCGCTCGCCCTGCTTGGCCCGAAGCCCAAACGGCACTCGGAGAAGCCCTCCTTTCTGCCTCTGCGCTTGATGAAGCCGAAGCGGCCTTTCAACAGGCACTCTCCGCACGCCCTGAGCACGCACCTGCACTCTCTGGGCTTGGACGCGTTCAACTCGCACGCAAGGAATTTTCTCGTGCCGAAAGCACCTTGCGGCGGGCACTCGCCCTCGTCCCAAACGATGCGCAAGCAGCCCTGGCACTGGCCGATGCCCTCGCGCACCTTGGCCGGACTGAGGAAGCTTTTGAAAACTACCGCTCTGCCTTCAGCATGGACCCGCGTAATCCAACCCCCCTTTTGCGTGCAGCCCGTCTTGCCATCGAAAATAAACGGGATGTGCTTGCCAGTGGTTTTTTGGACTCCGTGCTTCGACATCACCCTGCACATCCTGAGGCCCTTGTGCTTTATGGCGAAGTCATGCGCCTTCGCGGCGACCGCGCCCGTGCTCGGGAATTCTTCCGCCAAGCCCTCGAGCGTGGCGCTCCTGAACGGGAGCGCATTGAGGCCGCGCTCAGAGAGCTCTAGTCGCCTCCCCCGTCTCGCCCACCTCCGTCCACGGGAGGTTCATCGCAGGCACCACGAATGCAAAGGAAAGGCTGTGAACAATCTGACGAACGTGTACAAGGTTCACCCTTGCTTTTGGCTCGCATTGGGGGAGCACAGGTCGCGATATTTCCCAAAAGCATAACCAAAGCGAGCAACTTGCCTAGCATCTGCAAAGCTTGCCTTCCCACTTCAACCCTTTTCGTCACCACACCCAAAAATTACCTGGCGATCACCCATATTGCACCTTAGATGGGTGCGCGGGTGCCACATTCGGAGCAAAACTTTGCACCTACTGGTATGAGCGCTCCGCAATTTGTGCAAGGTTTTGGTTGAGGTGTAAGAGATGCCCCACACTCAGCACAAAACTTACCTGGGGGAACTTGAGCACCGCAAGATGGGCAAGTCACAGCTCCTCCTTTTCCCCCACTGGCTTGAGGATTATTGACTGGGGGAGAAGGATTTACCGCATGCCCACCTCCCCCAGACACCCCACCTCGATTCCCCAAAACGTGCTGATACATTTGGGCCATCATCACACCCATTCCCATGCCCATTCCCGCCTCCATCGGGCCGCTCCCCCCTCCCCTTGCATTGGCCTGAAGCATCGCTTCACCAGCTGCATACTGAAGGTAATTTCCTTCGGCAAGCTCGTCTTTCGCGCGCTTTTTTGCCTTGATCACTGCATAGCGATCTTGGGCCTCTTGGATGCGGCGCAGCTCTTCTTCGGAAAAGTTGATCGTGAAATCACCCAAACCCAAAAAACGAACACCAATATCGCTCAGATCCTCGCAACGCTGTACGAAAGTCTGGCCGAGCTCTTCGTGGTACGCAGGCAAGGCTTGAACTTCAATGCTCCGTCGAATCACAAACTCAGGCACGGTGCGCTTCACAGCGTTCATGAACTTGGTCTGGATAAAACCTGTCACCCTCTCGTTTGAAGTGTCCTGACCAAGGCCAAGGTAGTTGACGATAAAGCGATCTGGCTCAACGATTTGCCACTGAAAGGTGCCGTAAATTCGAGGGCTCACCGTGATTTCGAGCTCGGGGTCCTTCATCGGTGGAAGTGGCCCACCAAATTTTGTATCTCGGATAGGCCGCATCGTGACAAAGAAAAGGTCGGTCACGAAAACGTTGCCCCCTGTGAAAGAATCAACAAGCTTTGACAGGAAAGGAATATTCCCAGCATCAAGGGTATGCCGCTGCCCGACGCCGGCTGTTCGCAAGACACCGACAAGGGAACCATCTCGGAAAAAAACCGCCGCTTCATCGGCTCCCACTGTGAGCTGAGCCCACTTTGGAATGGTTCGATCGGGGTGCTTGTAGACGATAAGGTGCCTTGCCGTATCAGGCCGCGCAATCATCATCTCTCGCACCCCGCTGCGAACAAAGTTGAAGATACCCATCTCTACCTCCTCTTGGTCTTGAGTAGTCTGCCTCAAGTTTCATCACCTCACAACCTCCTTCCAGTGCCATGAACCGCAAATGGTCCCCATTTCCGCTTGCACCTCTTGTGAATGGCTTGCGCATCGTTGTGGCTTGCTCGGTTTTACACTCTTGGCCTAAGGCAAAAGGTGAAGGCATAGGCCGGAGCCCCACATCAGAAGATCCCCTCGAATCGCTCGAGCTCCCTTCCGACTTAGAGGCACCATCACCAAACCAAAAAATTCTTTTTCCCAACATACAATCCCCTGAGTCGC
>JANWYL010000188.1 GCA_025056955.1 Sandaracinaceae bacterium
TCTTAGCGAAAGAGTGCAAAAGCTTTCACGCATTTTAAAACTCGAGTTTCAATATCGTGCCGATGCTGGCTTTGAACAAGTTTTTTCAGAGACGCTTGAAAAAATGAAACTATCAAAAGAAATCGAAATGCAGGATGATCTCATCAGGAGAGCTGGAGGAAAAGGAGGAGCAAGACTTGAAACATATGCCGAAATGATTCATTCTTATCTTGAATCATATCATTTCATTTTAAAACTTCTTGAAGAATCCAAAAGCTTGCCAGCCTCAAAAAAAGATTGGATTCGATGGGCCATCGGCCGAGCGATGAGGGCTTATGCCACAGGAGACATCAAACTTCGTGAAAGCGTTTCAAAGCCAAAATTTGAAAACGCCCTTCAAGTGTTTCATCAGCTGGGTGTGATTCGCATTGAAAATGGGGTGATTGCTGCCCTCTCACCCGATCAAATTCAGCATTCCCGCCAATGGCGTTCTTTTCTTGCTCCTCACTTGGCTTAGCTTTTCTCGTGGCCCATCCACACAGCACAGGCACGCCGCAACGGGCAGCGCTGGCATGGATCATGCCTCGGAGCCAGGGGGCAAGGCTGGGTGAAACCGAGGTGGCAAAGCACCGCATCAAAGCGCACTGGGTCTTTTTCGTCGATGAGGCGCAAGGCGTCACTGACTTCGACTGCCGCCCGCATTGAAGGGCTTTTCGATGAGGTGAGCCCAAGCGCACGGGCAAAACGATGGACGTGGGTGTCCATTGGTATCACAAGCTCAGAAAGGGGAAAGCGGGCAAGACCGAGATCGATCCCGTCTGCTGGTCGGCACATCCATCTCAAAAACAAAAGCAGCCGCTTGCAGGTGCTGCCGTGGCGCACACTTGGCACAAGGTGCAGCGAAGGCCGAGAAGCGGGCAAGTGCGCCCGAAGGGCATCGCCAAGCCTCACAAGGAGCGCAAGGAGCCTTGGTCGTGAAGCGAGCGGGTGGCTGAGCGCCCACGCTTCACCGAGAGGAGTTTGCGCAAAACGTTCGATGGCCTGCGCCAGAGATCCATGAATTCGTCGCAGGTCGCGCGCTGCAAGCAGCAGCCGGGCCAGATCTGCCCCCCGATAGATCCTGTGAACAATGGGGTGAAAGCGCTCAAGCAACTCCTTTTCGTCACTCATTTCTATGAATTGGGCCGGCCATGGGCCAAGGGCATCTGCGATCTTTTCAAGGGAACGCCGAATGCTTTGGACCCTCCCAAATGCCACCGCAGAAGCGATGAGCGCCATGACCTCGCGATCATTTGGGTCCTCGTAGCGATGGACAACCCCAATCGGGTCGAGCCTTTTTACAGCCTCAGGATCAAGGCGACGGGCCATGGCCTCAAGGCAAGCCCGCAAGGCCTCAAGCCGAAATTCCGAGGGCGAATTGGGTCTTGACATGAACCTCATCCAAAGCTGCGTTCAAAAACGAGATGTCAAAGGGCCTTCGATGGCAAGGTATGTGTTTCCTTTTCGCATGCCTCACCAGTTGTGCAGGAGGAAATCTCTCAGCCACAACCAAAGAAAACCCAGCTCCAAAAGCCCTTGGACCCATCGCGCTCCGCCTCCGAAGGAGCGATGGAGTACTCATCGACCTTTCACGGGAGCGGGAGCGCCCGATTTTGCTCGTCGTGATCGCCACTTTTGATGGCGTTTCACAAGCGGCGATGCGGCCTCTTGCCCGCTTTGCAAGGCACAACCCTCAAGTAAGGGTGATCGCCGTGCTCGCCCAACCCAATGCAGAAACCTTCGCTCCTCTTTTCAAAGAAGCGCTCAACTTGCCTTTTGAGGTGGCCTGGGATCCAGAAAACCAGATCATCCGCGGTGCATCCCTTGGCCCCATAGAAGCCGTGCCAAGCTACTTCTACCTGAGCCCAAAAGGAGTGGTCGAGCAGAGCCACACGGGGTATCTCGATGAAATCGGCCTTGAGCGCTTTGGGAAAGCGGTCGCTCCCTCTGCCGAAGGGATGACGGAATAGATAGAATTGATGGCGTGAGCTCTCTGCACGTGATTGTGGTGACGGGGATGTCTGGCGCAGGCAGAACGAGCGCCTTGCGGGTGCTTGAAGACCTCGGCTTCTACTGCGTAGACAACCTGCCACCGCAGCTCGCCCCTGCGCTCCTTGAGCTTTTGAGCGATGGCCGTGCTCGCTCCCTAAGCCAGGGGAAAAGCCTTGCCAAGGTGGGGCTTGGGATTGATGTGAGGGCTGGAGCCTTTCTCGAAGGGGCCGATCAACTCATCGATCGCGTGCGCGAGCTTGGAAACGAAGTCGACGTGCTCTTTTTGGACTGTGTCGACGAAGTGCTCGTCAGGCGCTATAGCGAAACCCGGAGGCCTCACCCCCTTGCCCCGGGAGGCGATGTGATTGCCGCAATCGCCCAAGAACGGGAGCGGCTTGCCCCATTGCGCATGCGGGCCACCCACACAATCGATACGAGCTCCTTCTCTGTGCATGAGCTTCGCCGCGCGCTCATCGAATTCCTCGGGCGCAAGGGCAGCCCGCATTCGATGCGGATTCGCCTGATCTCCTTTGGCTTCAAGTATGGGATTCCCGTCGATGCCGATCTCGTTTTTGATGTTCGTTTTTTGGACAATCCCCACTTCGTTCCTTCGCTTCGTCCTTTGAGCGGTCTTGACGAAGCAGTGCAGCGCTACGTGATCAACTCCGAAGGGGCTTCTCAGTTCATCGAGGACCTTTTGGTCATGCTCGAGCATGCCGTGCCTCGCTATGAACGCGAAGGCAAGGCCTATCTCACAATCGCGGTTGGCTGTACTGGCGGCCGCCACCGTTCGGTGGCGGTGGTGGAGCACATCGCTCGGCGCCTCCCCTTTTCCGATCGCGTCCGCATATCCCACCGAGACATCAACCGCTACGACAACCGCCATGAGCCTGGCTGAGCCCACGCTTTCAAGTGCTTTTGTGATCGTGAATGAGCTTGGCATGCACGCCCGAGCAGCCGCACGCCTGGTTCAACTCGCCTCGCGTTTTTCATCTGAAATCGAGCTCGAAAAAGACGGTCAACGGGTCAATGCCAAAAGCGTCATGGGAGTGCTGCTTCTCTGCGCCCACAAAGGAAGCACGGTCACGGTTTATGTCCGGGGATCGGATGCAGGGGCAGCGCTTCAGGCGATTGGAGAACTCATTCAGCAAGGCTTTGGGGAGCTGTGATGACCCAAGGTGCCCCACCATCCTCGCTTCGCCTGTTTGGAAGCCCTGGAGCCTCTGGCATGGCCTTTGGGCCGGCGCTGGTCATCGAACAGCGGAGCTTGCCGATTCCCCATCGCCAGATCGCAGCCGATGAGGTGGCAGCTGAGGTCAATCGCCTCCAACGCGCCTTCCTCAAGGTGAAGTCCGAACTTGAATCCATTCGGGAATCCCTCGACCCCCAGTCGGAAGCCGAACACCGGCTGCTCATCGATGCCCACTTGTGGATGCTCAAAGACGAGCTCTTTTTTGAGGCGTCCTTGCAAAAAATCCGCTCTGGAAAGTGTGCTGAGTGGGCCTTGCGAGAAGCCGGAGACGCCATCATTGAGCGCATTCGCCAGGCGAGTTCTTTCTATCTGCGGGAGCGGGCTCAGGACATCGAGCACCTGGTTTTGGAGATTGTGCGTGCCCTTCGCGAAAGCGGCTGCGATGGGGTTGAATTTGAGAAAGCAGCCATCCTCGTCACAACCGATCTTTCGGCCACCCAGCTTTTGGCACTGCCTCGCCACCTGCTTTTGGGGATCGTGACCGAGGAGGGCACAAGTGTGGGGCACTTGGCCATCGTGGCACGAGCTTTGCGCATCCCAGCGGTGGTAGGGGTCAAAGGGGCCCTTCAGCACATCGCTAATGGCACCCCCATCCTCATCGATGGGCGCAAAGGAGAAGTCATCCTGAGCCCAACCGAATACGAAGAGGGCTGCGTCCATGAACATCCTGCGATAAGAAGCCACAGTCCTGGACCTTTTTCAAAAGCACCTTTTCTTCCAACCACCACACGTGACGGCCACCCGATTTCGATTGCTGCAAACATCGAATTTGCAAGCGAAGTCAGAGAAGCGATCGCCGAGGGCGCAGAAGGGGTTGGCCTCTTTCGGACTGAATTTCTCTACCTCGAGGGCTCAGAACCAGACGAGGAGCACCTGGTAGGCACCTTCATTGAGGCCGGCTCATTGCTTGCGCCTAAGTGCCTGATCTTGCGCACATTTGACTTGGGTGGAGACAAGCTCCCAAGTGGAGACAACCACCTGGCCAAGCGGATCAGCAGCATTCTTGGCACAAGGTGTCGCCATGCTCTTGGCATGCGTGGAACACGCCTTGCTATGCGGCTTAGGGACCTGCTTGAGACGCAAGTCCGCGCTGCCTTGCGCGCCGCTGCCGAAGTGGACATCCGGCTCATGTTCCCGATGATCTCAACCCTCGACGAATGGCGGGAAGTCAAGCGGCTGGTTGATCATGTTCTTGATGCCCTCCAGCAGGATCGGGTCCCCCATCGCAAAGTGCCCTTGGGCGCCATGATCGAAACCCCTGCAGGGATATGGATGGCACCAGAGCTTTCAGACGAATGCGACTTCCTTTCGCTCGGAACGAATGATTTGACCCAGTACGCCTTGGCTTGGGATCGCCATTACTCCTCCACAGAGCCTCCTTTTCTTGAGCCTTCGCTCCTGCGGATGATTGCGCACGTGGCGCAGGTTGTTGCCCGCAAAGGCCAAGCGTTGTGCATTTGTGGGGATCTCGCTTTTCACCCCCTTGCCGCTCCCTTGCTCGTTGGGCTAGGGCTCCGGTCCTTCTCTGTGCCCCCCTCAGAAATCCACTTTTTGCGAGCCACAATTGCCAGGCTTTCCCTGTCTGAGTGCGAAAAAGCTGCCCAATCCGCGCTTTCTTGCACCACCCAAAGCGAAGTCAAGCAAAGAGCCCTTCAAGCCTTAAAGCCCATGCTTGGAGGGCTATGGGAAAGCATGGGGCTTGTTCTCTAGCGCAAGCCTTTGAGGCGATCAATCTGCTCAACAAATGCTTGGGCCAAGCGAAAACCGCTTCGTTGGAGGAGGTAATTCCGTGCCGCCACCTCAATCAAAACCCCCATGTCACGACCTGCCCTTACGGGCAAAATCACAGTTGGTACCTTCTTCCCGAGGATATCGGTGTGGTGTTCATCGATCCCCAACCGATCGATCTCGTCAGATGCCTCAAATGAGCGCAGATGAATCACAAGCTCAATCGGCATTTCGTCCCGCACGGCTGTTGCGCCAAAAAGCTCACGAATGTTGAGGATGCCAAGGCCACGCACTTCCAGGTGATGGCGCAAGGGGGGTGGCGCGCGTCCCATGAGGCGCCCATCTGATCGCAAAATCACCTCCACTTGGTCATCGGCAACCAAGCGATGCCCTCGCTCAACCAGAAAAAGCGCACATTCGCTTTTGCCAATTCCACTCTTTCCAACAAGAAGCACCCCAACCCCATGCACTTCAACCATCACGCCGTGCTGTAAAATTCGAGGTGCGAGAAGCTCATCGAGCAGGGCGTGGATCACGGCAATCGTTTGACTCGATCGCGTCTGGGCAACCACGAGGGGGCAAAGGTAACGCTCGGCTTCTTGGATCCATTCTTGGGGCACTTCCGCCCCGCGCGTGACCACGCTGAGCGAGGGGAGCAGCCCAAAATATTCCCCCGCGCGCTGGCTGCGCAGGGCCTTGGGCAAGCTTTCAAAAAAGCTGAGCTCGGTTTCACCAAACACCTGAATCCTCGTTGGCACCAGGCCGTGGCGATGACCGGCGAAAATCAAGCCAGACTTTTGGATCCTGGGGTGCCCAATCACTCGGTCTTGCCCCTCCTTCCCTGCGACCCACCTCACAGGCACCCATGCCTCCATCGCCTTCACCAGAGCCCCTGCAGTGGTC
>JANWYL010000189.1 GCA_025056955.1 Sandaracinaceae bacterium
ATCTGTGCTTGAAAAGATGCTCAAATTTTGAGCAATACAGCCAGCCCCACCAGAAGAGGGCAAATCGGCAGAGCGAGCGGTGGGAGTTTGGGAAGGAGGGGTGAGTTTTGGCAGCGCCCCCTCTTTCTCCTGGGCGGGCCCTTTCTTTTTCACCTCCATGCCCTTCGACATAAGAGCTTGCAAAACACCCCCTCCCAGCAGAGCGGCACATCCGATGATCCCCAAACAGACCCAAGCCACTCTCTGGATTCTGTACATGCCTAAGGGTCACATTTCCCCCAGATTTTGGCCAAAAATTGCCAAAGATAAGACATCGTACCAATGACCAGCTCCAACACTTCAAAGAAGCGCCCTGTTTAGGGCCTCAGGCACCTGCCAAGGCAGCTCCCATGGAGAACCCTTCACCACCAAGCCATGGTCAAAGCAGCGCCTAGGGTTAGGCTTTTCTAGAGCGAATCAAACGGCACCCCTCTTCGCGGGGCCTTTTGAAAGTTCAAACCGCATGCCTTGTGGCCAATCGTCAAGCGCGTCATAGATTGAGGCCTGAGAGTCCACGCCAAGAAATTTTTGGCGCTTGCTCCAAAGAAAAGTCCTTGGCCTCGTCGACAGCGCTTCAAAATCGAAAGCGCCCTTGATGCCTGTCTGCGCTTCGCTCCCACACCCCGGAAAACGCCTTTGCCCTTTTTCGATCAATGGGCATGTGCTCTAGGCACTCAACTCCACCCTCCAAACCAAAGCCACCGAGTTGCCCACCGGGCACTTGATGTGCTAGGCGCAATGCGATGTTCGAGGCGCTCTCGAAGGGCTTTCGTGCAGCTCGAAATCGCCTAAAAGGGCTTCAAGAAATCGATGAAGCAAGCCTTGAGCCTGCGCTCCGTGACGTGCGGCTCTCTTTGCTCGAAGCCGATGTGGAGCTCGGCGTGGTCAAGCGCTTCCTTGAGCGAGTCAAAGGAAGGGTGGTTGGAGAAACAATTCGCACAGAAATCCAGTCCAAAGGCAAAAAGATCAAAGTCGGCCCTGCGGAGCGTTTCATTCAAGCCTGCTATGACGAGCTCACCCGCATGATGGCAGGAGAGGGGCCAGCCATCCAGTACCTGCCACGACCCAACCCAACGCCCATCTTGATCGTTGGCCTTCAAGGCTCAGGAAAAACCACAACCGCCGCAAAGCTCGCCCGCCTTTTGACCCGCCAAGGCCGCAAAGTCCTCCTCGTTGCCGCAGACCTCCAGCGCCCTGGCGCAGTCGAGCAACTCCAAATCCTTGGCGAACGGGTGGGTGTGCCCGTGTTCACCCTCCCCAACACAAGCCCTGTCGAAATTTGTACCAAAGCCCTCGAGCAGGCCAAACGCATCAAACGCGATACGGTCATCTTCGATACAGCAGGGCGCCTTGCCATCGATGAAGCGCTCATGAAGGAACTCGAAGAAATCAAAGAGCACACCAAAGCCCAAAACATTCTATTGGTTGTCGATGCGATGATCGGCCAAGATGCTGTGCGAACAGCCAGCGCTTTTCATCAGCGCCTAGGCCTTTCGGGCGTGATCATGACCAAGCTCGATGGAGACGCTAGGGGAGGTGCTGCCCTTTCGATCCGAGAGGTCACAGGAGCCCCCATCCGCTTCATCGGTACAGGAGAGGGTCTCGATCGCCTTGAAGAGTTTCGACCAGCGGGACTTGCCGGCCGAATCCTGGGCTTTGGGGATGTCGTTGGCCTGATGAAGGACTTCGAAGGGGTCATCGACGAAGAAAAGGCAGAACGCGATGCCGAGCGGATGCTCAAAGGGCGCTTTACGCTTCAAGATTTCCTCGAGCAACTCCGCCTGATCCAGTCGCTTGGGCCGATTCAGGAGCTGATTGAGAAATTGCCCTTTTTTGCTGACAGTGTCCCCGAAGGCTTCCGCATCGATGAGCGGGACATCAAGCGCACGGAAGCGATCGTGAGCTCGATGACCAAGCGAGAACGCATGGAGCCCGAGCTCTTCTTCAAGGAGCCCTCTCGGATTCGGCGGGTGGCCAAAGGCTCTGGAAGAAGCGAGTCCGAAGTGGTCGAACTCCTCCATCGCTTCCAATTCATGCGCCAGGTCATGCAAGAGATTGGGCAGCAAGCCAGCTGGCTTTCTAAAATCCCAGGCCTTCGGGAACTTGCAGCTGCTCATCGGCTGCAAGAGGCTGTCCGTACCACAGGGTTTGAGTCCAACCCCATGATGGCTGCCCTGGCCGATCAGCTGCTTGAAGCAGCTGTGGCGGGAGGAGGAACTCCAAGCGCCAAATCTTCACCCCGCCCCTCATCTCGACAAATCGATCGAGAAAAACGCAAAAAACAAAGAAAAATGGAGAGAGAATCTCGCAAAAAGTCTCGTCGCTAAAACTAAAAGAGGTGAAACCATGAGACACCTAGTGGTGCCATCCCTTCTCTTTTGCCTGGTGTGCGTTCAAGCCTGCGTTGAGCAGTCGCCTGACCTCACACCCTCTGAGCGCGAAGCGCTGCGGGAATATCTCCCGAGCGAGCCTCCAAAACCCTCCCACCAGCTGGATATTCGTTTCGAAAACAAGGTGCGACTCCTTGGTTACGACATCGACACCGAAACGGTGACACCAGGTGTTCCCTTTACAATCACTTGGTACTGGCACGTGCAAAAACGCCTCGGAAGCGGCTGGTTGCAGTTCACCCACTTGGCTGACGGTGCAGGGAACGATCGACTCAACCAAGACGCAAACGGGGTGATTCGCAACCGTTATCAAGCCTATCGCTGGAAAGCGGGGGAATACATCCGCGATCCCCAAACGATCACCTTGCCAAATGACTGGAACTCTGACCGGGTTGTTTTCTACCTCGGTTTTTGGCATGGTGAACACCGGTTGCGGGTGAGCCAAGGGCCAAATGATGGCAACAACCGTGCACGCGCTGCGAGCATTCCCGTTCGGTTGGAAGCGCAAGGTGCAGCCACACCAACTGCGATCGTTCCTGGAGATGTTCCCTCGGACATCCCCACTCTCATTGTTCAAAAGGCAATGGGTAGCATCACCATCGATGGCAACCTTGACGAAGCCGATTGGCAAAAAGCCGTTCCCACCCAGCCCCTCGTTCACCCAATCAGTGCCACAGCTGAAGAGCCCTACACCCGCGTGCGTGCCCTATGGGGTGATGAAGCGCTCTTTCTCGCCTTCGAAGTACAAGACGATTTCATCCAAAGCACTTTTTCAAAACGAGATGAGCATCTTTGGACACAAGACTGTGTCGAGGTGATGGTGGATCCAGATGGGGATGGAGCCAACTATTTCGAGCTCCAGGTATCACCAAAGGGGGTTTACTTTGACACCTTTTATGAAAAGCGGCGCCTTCCCCAGCCGTTTGGGCACACCAACTGGAATCCCCCTATTGAGGCGAGGGTTGCTCTCCGCGGGCAAGCCAACGATCGCCAAAGCGATCAAGGTTACACCGTGGAAATGCGCATCCCATGGGCCGCTTTGCAACATGGCTCCTCTCCTGCCATTGGAAAGCCCCTTGATGGGAGCACGTGGCGCGTCGCGTTTTACGTGATGGATATCCGCCCAGACGGAAGTCAAAGGGCAGTGGCGTGGTCGCCTCCTCGAGAAGGTGATTTCCACGTGCCCAACCGATTTGGCCGCTTGCGCTTTGTAAGCGGGGAGACTGCACCACCCTCTTTCGAACCCATTGAGCTCCCTCCCAAAATCACCCGCTCTCTCCTTGAGAGCTTGCGGCCATCGATCAAGCTTCCTCCTCCTTCTCTCCCTTCTCTCAACCAACCTGGTCGCTGAACCCTAAGAAACACCAACTGAGGGTTTGGCCACAATCCGAACGGGGTCAATCCCTGCTGCGCGCAACACCTTTTCCCAACGTTCTGAGAGCGGGCACTCAAAAACAATTGAGGGATCGAGCGGAAGAGGAATCCAAGTCCCTTGGGCAAGCTCGGCGTCAAGTTGCCCCTCTCCCCAACCCGCATAACCAACAGCAAAAAAGCGGTTCCTTGCGTGCCGCACCCCTTCGAGAAGTCGACGCGATGCCGATACACCAATCCGACTGTCGATGAGCACCGCATCCCGCAGCAGCAAGGGATCAACTTCATTTGGATCAAAAATCACCCAACCTGTGCGCGACACGGGCCCCCCAAAGAGCACAGGAATATCGATGCTCCCATCGACCCCAATAGAAGAAGCCAGGTCCCTAAAGCTCATGGGTGCCTTGCGGTTGACCACAAAACCCATTGCTCCCTGGGGGCTGTGTTCAACCAGCATGACCACGGTTTTGGTGAAGTTCGGATCAAGCAAGGTAGGCGTGGCCACAAGAAAACCAGGCGCAAGGGAACGCAGCGAAGACAACCGAGATGCTTTGGAAGGCTCCATGCTCTTTTATTGTGCCAAAGAAAAACAAAGGGAGCACGAATCCACAAAAAAGCCATGCCTTCAAAAGACCGAGGCCTAAGGCATGATCCTTTGGAAGATGATGTAGTAGTAGTCTGACGCGTACGGGAGCGAGCCCACAATCTCGAAATTGGCCTTGAGCCGTGGATCGTTCACAAGAGAGCTTTCCACTGGGTGTGCACTCAGGGCACTCACCCATCCATCGACGATTGCGGGAGGAGTACGAGAGTGAATGACGATGGTATCGACGTCGCGGAGCAAAAGATCCCCCACGTCGACAGATTTGCTGCAGTGGCCACCTGGGCGTTTCGCAATCTCCGGATCGGTGAGCCCCCCAAGGTCGACAGGGGTCCAGCGGGCACGATAAGCCAAAAAGCCAATATCGACGAGGGCCACAACTCGGGCATGGCTTTCGAGCCATTCGCGCAGCATGCGGCCAGCTCCGGCTCGAGACCTGGCAACGGCATCGGCTTGCTCAAAGTAGAAAGCAGCCAGAAAAAGCTGGGGAAGAAAAAAAACACTCGCCAAGAGCAGTCGGGCTTTCGATGGTCTCCATAGGCGCACCCACCTGGAAAGACCTGTGCCAAAAAGCCCAGCCCACAAAGGAACAAAAGGAGCGAAAAGCCGCCCACCTGGCATCCAATCGCCACCGGCAATGACCACGGAAACAACGCCCACTCCAAATGCCAACCCCGACGAGCGCCACTCCGGCCTCCTCCGCAGCGCCTCAAGTGTCGGAATCCATGCCAACGCCCAAAGCGTCGAAAGCGAAACCACAACATAGCGCATGCCTTCGATGGGGTCACTGGGCTTGGCGTGCACACTGAGCGGCAAAGGATCGCCAAACATGGCCCAGCGAAAGAGGGCAACGCTTGCCAAGCCAGCCACTGCCCAAGGGATCGGCCCTGCTTTCAAAGAGTCCTGCCTGAGCGCTCCCACCCACGTCGAGGGCACAAGCTCTGGACGCACCCAAGGCATGGCAAAAGCAGCCAGTTTCGAGCCAAAAGATGGTTGCCCAAAAGGCAAAGCCAAAGTCATGAGCAAAGCCGCCAAACCGCTTTCGAGACCAGACTGGATGTGCATGATCCAAGGGATGCAGACGCATGCAGCAAGAGCTCCCCCACAAGCTGCAACCCATCCCCGTGGGCGAACAACCAGGCGCTTCAGCATGATGAATACACCCATGGCTCCTAACAAAGCCCCAAGCGCTTTGGCACCCTGCACCGGATCCACCCCCCAAGCAGCAAGTAACACCTCGCCGCCAAGCCAGAGAGGTGAAGTGACCCCGTCCGTTGGAGGGCCATCTCGAAAGGTGTACCCTTTGCCACTGGCAATGCGCAGCGCATAGCGGCCAACGATAAATGCATCGTCAGCCGTGTAGCCGCGGACCCGAAATGCCACAACAAGCACCCCAATGGCGCCTATCCAAGGGATCGCCCGAGCTCGCACC
>JANWYL010000018.1 GCA_025056955.1 Sandaracinaceae bacterium
CCAACGCTGAACCCAACGCATCGGCATCTGGTCGCAGATGACAAGTGACAAGAAAGCGCACGCCCTTACGGATGAGCTCAGCTGCTTGGGCACAACTCATAAATTTCCCTCGAGGCTTGCTCTTGCTGAAAGTTCGGCCCCTTTTGGGCCTTCACTCAAATGGTGTTCAGATGCGATTTCGGCGAAAAGTTCCTCAATCCTATGGATGCGCTCGATCGCTTCGTCCCAATGAAACACAATCTGTGGCACATTCCGAAGGCCCCGATCTCCTTTTGCGATCTGCAAAGCGAGCCCACGCCTCAGCCATCCCTTCGCGCGTTCCAACGCATCGAGGGCCTCCTGCCTTGAAATCTCCTCAGGCTGGAGGTGGCGCACGTACACATGAGCCACTGAAAAGTCCCGAGACACGCGGGCTTCCGTGACCACAATTCCAGAGAGGATCGGGTCTCTGCTTTCGCGCGCAAGAAGCGTTGCCAGCACGCGGCAAATGAGTTCGGAAACGCGAGCCACTCTCGTTGAAGCGATTTTCTCATTTGCAGGAGAGACAATAAAGGCTTTGCGCTTGCCCATGGCTTTGGCCTTTCTTGAGAGGCAATGCCTCAACTGATTGGTAGCGCAGCTTTGAACAACGTCACGCCGAAGGCTTCTGGCATTGCCACCGGCCGAGTCACCTTGCTAAAGAGCATTCTCAAATCCCCGTGAAATCATGGTCTCCCACCTGCTGCACCACGATGTCTCGGCTGAGGAGCTCGGCATCGGCGCCGGCGAGCATGGTGGCAACAATGCCATCCAGCATGGAACGGGCATGCTGGGTGCTATTCGATACCACAGCCACGCCAATCACCGCTCGTTGATGCAAATCCAAGGCATCTACCTCGGCAATCGATGCATTAAAACGCGCGCGTCCCCGCTGGACGATGCGGTGGACGATGGAACGCTTGTCCTTGAGAGAGGTCGACCACGGAATGAGCAGCTCTAAGCGAGCCAAGCCGATCACCACACTTCAACCTCGTCTTAAGCCCTGCCTAGGACAGAGAAGCACTCACCTGCTCCATCTCATAGCACTCTAGGATATCGTTTTCCTTGATGTCTTGGAAATTTTCAAGAGCCACCCCGCATTCAAATCCACTTGAAACTTCTCGCACGTCGTCTTTGAGCCGCTTGAGACCAGCGATATTGCCCTCCCAGATCACATTCCCGTCTCGAATCACCCTTATCCGTGCACTTCGGCGAATGACACCATCAAGCACATAGCACCCCGCAACAGTTCCCACTTTTGGCACGTGGAAAATTTTGCGCACTTCGGCTTTACCAATGTCTTTGGCCTGGTAGACCGGAGCCAGAAGGCCGAGCATTGCCTTGCGCATGTCCTCAATCACGTCGTAGATCACGGAGTAGTTTCTGATCTCGACGCCCTCGCTTTTTGCAAGCTGAGCGGCATGCCCAGTGGGCTTGGCATTGAAGCCAACGATAATGGCCTTTGAGGCGGATGCGAGCATCACATCGCTTTCTGTGATGCCGCCAACTCCCCACGAAATCACCTGGACACGCACCTTCTCTGTGGAGAGCTCGGTGAGGGCCTTGACGAGCGCTTCGGCAGTGCCTTGGACGTCTGTCTTCACAACCAGATTGAGCTCTTGGATCTCTCCTGTTTGGAGCATTTTTTGGACATCGGCCAGCGTGCGGCGGGTCTTTTGCTCTTTTGCAGCAAGGTTCTTTTTGCGGAGCTCCACGATTTCTTGGGCTTTGCGTTGATCGGCAACAACCGTAAAAAGATCCCCTGCTGAGGGCATGTCGGAAAGACCGAGGATCTCGACGGGGGTGGATGGACCCGCGGCCTTAAGCCGTCGTCCTTTTTCGTCACTCATGGCCCGGATTCGCCCAAGCCCAATCCCTGCAAGAACGAGATCACCTTGGTGGAGGGTCCCGTCTTGGACGAGGACGTTTGCCACGACACCGCGCCCTTTATCAATGTAGGCCTCAAGCACAACACCCTTGGCTTTGGCTTCTGGGTTAGCGCGAAGTTCAAGGAGCTCGGCTTGAAGAACAATTTGTTCAAGCAGTTGATCGATGCCTTTCCCTGTGAGCGCTGATACCTGAGCGTAGAGCGTGTCTCCACCCCATTCCTCCGGAGTGAGGCCCAAAGCAGCAAGCTCATTTTTCACTTGCTCAGGGCGGGCATCAGGCTTGTCGATCTTGTTGATCGCAACAACAATTGGCACTTTTGCTGCGCGTGCGTGGTCAATCGCCTCCCTTGTTTGAGGCATCACTCCATCGTCAGCCGCCACAACCAACACCACGATGTCCGTCGCTTGTGCTCCCCTGGCCCGCATTGACGTGAATGCCTCGTGACCAGGGGTATCCAAAAACACGATGGGACCTTTTGGTGTTTCAACGCGATAGGCGCCAATGTGTTGGGTGATGCCCCCTGCCTCACTGGCAGCCACATTGGACTTGCGAATCCGGTCAAGGAGGGTTGTTTTACCGTGATCCACATGCCCCATAACGGTGACAACTGGGGGACGCGGAACGAGAGGGCCACTCACTTCTGGACCGCGTGCTTCAGCGATCAATTCCTCCTCGCTCTTTGAAACATTTTCAACTTCGTAACCGAATTCACTGGCTAAGATCTTTGCTATATCAAAGTCCAAAGTCGAGTTAATGTTGACGTTGCTCACGCCAAGGGTGATCAGCTTGGTCAAAACATCAGTGGCTTTGACACTCATTCGTTGAGCGAGTTGCTGAAGCGAAATGTGATCTTCGATGCGAATCACCCTCTTTTGCGCACTTGGCTGCGTCAAGGGCAGACGGGAGCTTGATGATGGGGCTGATGGACGCACCCCACGCTGTTGTTGAGGGGGAGGGGATGAGGGTGGAGGGGCTGTTCGATTTTTTGCAAAAGCAGGGGGAGACTTGGCGATAGAGGAAACGGGGATGATTTGCTGTCGACGTGGTGTGCCTGCTGATGGAGAGGCTTGGCGGGTACCCAAGCCCGAAGCTTGCACTTGTTGGGCTTGGGCAACAATCCGCTCTCTTGCAGCAGCAGAGGGGGGCGGAGCAGGAGGGGCAGAGAGGTTGCCGCGATGAATTACCCCAGGGGGAAGGTTTGCATGTGCAAAGCGTTCAGATGCAGGTGGTGGTTGGCTTCGTCGTGGTGTGGAAGGAGGTGAAAGAGCTGAGGGGGGAGGTGTACTTTTGAGGGATGTTGGAGAGGTGCTATGAGCACTCCCTTGGGAACGAATGGTTTGCTGATTGTGCAAAGAAGGCTTTTGAACGGTTGAACCATTTGGTGATGACTGAATGCTCGGCTTTGCTTGTGTCTTTTGGGTCGAAGGGCCCTTGTTTTGTGAGACAGGAGCCTTCGTTGTTGCCTTCTTACCAGGCGGTGAAGCTGCCTTCACTGCTTTTGAAGACTTGACTTCAGCGGCAATGGCCTTATCAGGAGAGGAGAGAATTGGTGGGGAGGAGGAGGCCTCGGCTGAGAGCTTTGATGAGTCGGACGAGGCCACTTCTGTGACGAACGAATGCGGGATTTCCTTCGATTTCTGCGGCTCAGCCTGTGTGGTAGGCAAAGATGGTTGGGTTGCCGCAGCTTGTGGGGATTCGTGCGCGGGAGGTGGTTCAACTGCCTGAGGGGCTTCTGTGGCAGAATGGGCTGCTCCGACTGCCACTTGGTTGTCAGTGGGTGTTGGTGGCAAAGATGGCTCGGGTGACTCAGTGGCTTTTATGCCGGCAGGAGCTCCGGCGTGGTGGGTTGATTCGAGCAACTCCGTACCACGGGAATCGGACCTTTCACCTTCAACCGCTTTGGCCACAGAGAATTGCACTTTGGCGTCAGCGCCAACTTCTTTTTCGCTCAGCTTTGTGAGTTCATCTTCAGCTGTTCTAAGCTCAACTGATTGCGTAACATCTGACTGACCAGCAGGTGCTGATTCAGTTGATACAATGGTACCTGTCTGCACTGGCTGTGTTTCACCCTGCTCCTGGATTTTGATTGATGGCTCTTTTTCGAGAGCAGTCGTGTTTTTGTGGTTTTTCGAGCTGTTTTGCTTTGGATTTTGCAGCAGGAGTCAATTCAACTCCAGCTTGCAGCGTTTGATAATCGATTTTCACCACTCTTTCGCCAGCTGGTGCACTTCCGGTTGATGGTGGTGATGGCTTTTCAGATGGACTTTGAATGGGTTGGATAGTCGGATGGTGAGGCGGAGGTGAAATGGGATGATGCGGTGGTTGCGCTTGCAATGATCCTTGGGGGGAGGCTTCAGTTGATGGCGCTTTGGTGACAGCCCGCCGCTTGACCACACCCATTCTCAGCGTTTCCACATTGCGCTCGGACTTTTCTTTGTCTTTTTGTTTTTCTTTTTCCAGGCTTTGTCTAAAGCGCTCTGCGTCGGCCACATCCAAGGTGCTCATGTGGCTGCTCACAGGGATACCGAGGCTCTTCAGCCGACGCAGAAGCTCGTTGTTGTCGAGCGCCAATTCTCTTGCCAATTCGAAAACCCGAACCTTGTTCGTTTTGCTCATTCCGCCTCCGCCAAGTCGAACCACCTTTGCACGCTCTCCTTCAATTCGCTTGCTATTTGAGCATCCAAAATACCCACAGCTTTTACCTCTGGATGACTTAGAAGTTTCCCAAGATCTGTTGAAGGGGTGAAGGGGAGAATCAGAACATTTTGGTTGTGATGCAAGGCCCACTCAAGCAATTTGGCACTTCGCTGGGTCACACCCGAAGGGATTGCAACCAACGCAACACGGCCTTCTTGCAGGTTGAGCTGTGTGACTTCAATCCCGATGGTCAAAGCTTTTTTGCGTCGAGCAGCAAGGAGCAGACCCTCTGCCCTCTTTTCGAGTCGTTTTTGAATGGCTTGAGCCAACCACTTCCCATCGATTCGAACATCCTGGCGCAGACTCCTCGCAAGCTGCCCCTTTTCTGAAACCTTGCGCACGCACTGCCAACGTGGATGCACCCATGCCCCTCGTCCGCCGAATTCTCGTGTGCCACGAGGAACGAGATCGGGAGCAACGTATGGAGGGGAGTCGACAAATACCAATCGGATCAAAGCATTTGGATGGCTCTT
Source organism: Sandaracinaceae bacterium (assembly GCA_025056955.1). Lineage (GTDB taxonomy): Bacteria > Myxococcota_A > Polyangia > Polyangiales > Sandaracinaceae > JANWYL01. The sequence goes on from JANWYL010000018.1 coordinate 5,079, forward strand.
ATTGAGGCATCCAATGCACATGCGTTCGCTTTTGGACTCAGGCATTACCTCTTCCCCAAAGCCAAAAAAACTAGGTGCCAGAGGAGTGATAGCGTTCTCTTTCTTTTAGATTTCGTTGGGGGCGCGAAGCCACTGATTCAAGCGCCTGGCGCAATCTTCCCAAATCTTCTTGTGCAAAACGTTCCATCGCTTTTTTAATTTGTTGCGCTTGTTCAAGAGGCAAGGAGGTGCGACGCGCGAATTCTTCAATATTGTTTTCAGAAACCACAGCTTCAACCGATGAGTAGCCGCCTCTTTCAAGCGCCTCGGCAATCGCATCGGTTACACCGGCTGCAAGCAACATGATCTCACGCTCGCTCATCGGCTGAGGTTTTGCGATGATTCGTTCAACGAGGGCTCGCCGCACAGCATCGCCATTGGCGAAAGCAGCCTCTTTAATCTCGCAAGCCCGCTCAATGCTGCCCACGCCTTCAACGGTTGCGATTTCTTCCTCACTGGCTTCTGCGATTTCGTTAACAGTGCGAAAACCTGCAGCATAGAAAGCGCGAGCGAGCGTTTCGTCAATTCCTGGAACCATTTTCAACTGTTCAATTGTCTGGGCTTCTATTTCTTTAAATTGTGTTTCGCTAATGGCTTCGATTTTCCACCCAGAGAGCTGAGATGCCAGGCGCACATTCTGCCCCCCTCGCCCAATTGCCAAGCTCAGCTTGGCATCAGGCACAATCAACTTAATGGTGTTATTTGGCTCATCAATGATAACCCGGCTGACTTTTGCTGGAGCGATTGCACTGCAGACGAAGCGCGCAGGGTCGCGATCAAAAGGAACGATATCGATTTTTTCACCTCGAAGTTCTTGAACCACCGCCTGTACCCTTGAGCCGCGCATTCCAACGCATGCGCCAACAGGCTCGACATCTGGATCTTTGCTTGTGACAGCGATCTTTGAGCGAGAGCCTGGATCGCGGGCTGCGGCCACAATTTTGACAATTCCTTCTGCGATTTCTGGAACTTCTTTTTCGAAAAGCTTGACAAGTAATCCGACATCAGAGCGGGAGAGGATCAACTGAGGCCCCTTGGCGTCTCGATCGATTTCTTTGAGGAGCGCGGTGATCGGGTCTCCAGGACGGTAAGTTTCGCGCGGTGTTTGTTCTCGAGCAGGGAGGATGGCCTCGCAGCCCTCGACGTCAACAATGATGTTCGAGCCTCGCTCGAAGCGCCTCACGATGCCGTAGACCAGTTCTCCTTTTCGATGTTTGAATTGATTGTAGATGCGATCCCGCTCTGCATCTCGGATGCGTTGCAGTATCACTTGCTTTGCTGTTTGAGCTGCAATTCGGCCAAATGCAGAACGTTGTTGCTTGATCCGAAGCACGTCTCCAAATTCCCGATCTTGCTGGCGTGCTTTGTCTGCATCTGCTTCAAGGTAAAAAATTTGAAAGCCCAGCTCTTCACCTATTTCTGCTTCGAGGCCATGTTCCTTGGCGTCGGCAAGAGAGATCTCGCGATCGGGATCTTTAACTGCTTCAACCACCATCATGTACTGGAAAAGATCAACGTTTCCCGTGTCTGGATTAAAGCGTGCTTCCAGCTCTCGGTTGGCGCCGAAGGTCCGCTTGGCAGCAGTTAGGATCGCTTGCTCCACGGTTTCGATAAGAATTTGAGGATCAATGCCTTTTTCCTTGGCCACTTCGTAAATCACGGATCGAAGAGAAAATTCAGAACGTTCCATCATCAACTCCCTTAGAGATCGTGTTTGCACGGTTGGAGGAACTACTCGAAGCGATACACAACGTGGGCCTTCTCAATATTTTCGAGTTCGATGTCCCAGCGTTGAGTGCCATTGGCATCTGCAACAGCAACGGTGATGCGGCCATCTTCAACGCGCTCGAGCACGCCTTGGATGCGTCGCTTAGTGCCCTCAAGAGGTTCTTTCGTGAACACCCGCACTTCCGCACCACAAAAGCGCTGAAAATCCTTGAGGCGCACAAGGGGGCGATCAACACCTGGAGAGGTCACTTCCAGCCGATACGCACCTTGTGGGGCCAGCTCCTCGTGCACATCAAGCAGCGCCGATATGTCTCGGCTGACTGCTTGACAATCTGCCAAAGTGACATGACTTCGAGGAAAGGGCGAAGACAGCTTTGAACTTGTCACAATTCGTTCAGCTCGTTCAGATGAGGGATTTGGTGATTCTCGGTCAATAATTACACGGAGCACTGCTCCCCTTTCATTCAGGAGGGCAATATCGACCAGTTCAAGGCCGTGGGCATTGCAAATTGGCTCAATGAGCTTGACGAGTGCACTTTTATCGAATGGAATTGATGAAGAACGACGAGCCACCTTGGGCACTACCTCTAGTTACCTATACAGCCAACACCCGCTTGAATCCCCTGGGCTTTGCATGGTGAAACACACGCAGCGATTCTTCACGGGCAAGGCAACGGTTATCCCTGACCATAGCACTTGCTGGTTGGGATGGCAAGCTCCCTTAATTCTCTCTATCCTTCAACATGATGAGGATTTGTGGCACCATGTGTACCAGATGCCCGAGGACCCTTTTTTGATTGTTTTTCTAATGGGTTTTTTTCTCTTACTTGAAGCGATCGAGAAGGCAGAGCTCGCTTCTTTTTTACATTTACAAGCCCTGGACATCAAAGAAAGGTGCGAGGCACACGGAGTTAGGGAGAGTGAGATTCCCAAACCGATGCCTGTGGTTTTCAAGAAGCAGGTGGTTTCAAAGCGTTTTACCGACGAGGCTGAAAAAGGGATCACCTTACTCAAAGCGAGCAATTGCAGTGATTGGGCTTTTGGAGACGGAACTCAATTTGCTAGGCTCATGCGATTTCACCAATCTTTCCTTTGCTTTCATCATCGAATTCGTCATCGGAGCCTGCTCTTAGGTAAGTCTCATTGGACCAGGCATTTTTGGGGGCCGAGTGCTTCCTTGGCCTTTTTAAGCTTTGTGCAATTGATACACCCTTTGTTTTTTCCTTCATGCCTCAAGCAAGAAGCAAGTGTTGAAGTCAAATCGCTGAGGGTGGCATCTTGAACAGCGAGCATAATTTACTACCCAGGCGCTTTGGCAGTTATACATTGCTTCGGCGCATTGCAAGAGGAGGTATGGCCGAGGTGTATGCGGCCACCTTCCACGGGGTTGGCGGGTTTGAAAAGCCAGTGGCTGTCAAGGTCATTCACCCTCGATTTTCTGGGGATGAGCACTTTGTGCAACTTTTGGTTGAAGAAGCCAAAATCGCTGTGCTTCTTGACCACGTCAACATTGTGCAAACCTATGATCTCGGCTGTGTTGATGGAACCTATTTCATCGCAATGGAGTTGATTGAGGGGGGGGACCTCCATCGCCTTGGCCGGGCTGCCCTTGGAGGGAAGGGTGGCATTCCAGTGGAGATTGCTGCTTTCATTGGTGGAGAAGTTTGCAAGGGGCTTGATTATGCCCATCGTAAGAGAGATCCAAAAACGGGTGAACATCTGGCAATTATTCATCGAGACATCAGCCCTCAGAACATATTGGTCAGCTATGGTGGGGCAGTAAAGATCACGGATTTTGGCATCGCCAAAGCTGCCCTTCGTGCCACGCAAACAGAGGTGGGGGTGATCAAGGGGAAGTTCTGTTACATGAGCCCCGAACAAGCTTGGGGAGATCCGGTTGATCACCGAAGCGACGTTTTTTCAGTTGGTGTCGTTCTGTATGAATTACTCGCAGGGCGCCCACTGTATCAGGAAAGTGACCTTCATCGTCTTATCGCCCAAGTGCGTGCCGCAGACGTGCCTCCACTTGGTCGTGCGAACCCTCAGGTGCCATCACCCTTGGCAGAAATTGTCATGCGTGCTTTGAACAAAGAGCCGAGTCAAAGGTGGCAAAGTGCTGGTGAGATGGCTGAAGCCTTGCACGAGTTCTTGTATCGGCTTGCACCTCGCTTTAGTGTAAGCCAGGTTGCCGATTGGGTGCAGAGATTAATTCCTCCACAACCCCAACAAGGTAGGCATGAACAAAAAAAAGCCGTAAGGGATATACCCAAGGTCATGATGCAGAGGAAGGGAGATGACGCTACCCAGGTAACGCGTCCCCCACAGGAATTTATTCCAGCACCAACTGTGCCTGATGTCTTGGCTTCTTCATCCCATGCCTCGTCTTCCAATGCTCCCTCCTCGTCAGATGTTGCCAAACGCACACCGCCAGCAGGTCGCCATCAGGTTGAGAGGGTGAATGTGCGAGTGGTTGGGAAATTATCTAACTCTGCTTCTAGGGCTACTACTCCCGCACCCATCCAATCAATCAATCACGCTGAGCCAACCAAAGCAACCACATCACTGCCCGATGTTGATGATGACCCAACCATTGTTGGTGAGCGGCCGTCTGTCGCAGGAGCAGGAGTGATTGGGTATGGTAGAAACCTGCTTTCATCGAATTCTCCCCCTTCTGACACTCAAAAGGACAACTTGGTTGCCAAGTCATCCACCATTCCTCCTCCAGGTGTTGGCAAAAAGCGCTCAAGGGTGACCCCTATCAGTGAGCGGGGAAGTGATAGAGCAGAGCGGACAACCTGGCGTCCTCCAGCACTTCCAAAAATTCCGCATCAAGAGGTGGTGAAGGAGCAAAGCAGTCTTCTTCCGCAAAACAATGCCGCCCCGCTGCAGGTTATTGATTCAAGCCAAAAGCAAACACCTGCACAAGAAAACATTCCCTTTGCGGATCAAAGGGATGGCAAGGGGGCTTGGCATGGTGCCAACTCTTTGCTTTTGCCTGCTTCTGGTGCCTACTCTTTGAGCACAAGGCATTTCAGCTGGTGGTGGGTCGCGCTGTTTGTGCTGGCCCTCTCTGGGACAGGTGGATTCATGGCGTACTCCTTGATGGATACCCCTCCTCCTGGCTTTGTGATCGATTCAATTCCCAGGGGGGCTATGGTGTACATGGATGATGCGCAAAAAGGGACGACTCCAGTTCAAATCACCAATCAGCTGGTTATTGGAAAAACATACTCTTTTGAAGTGAGGAAGGAGGGGTACGAAAAGGTGCGCTTTGAGCTTAAAGCGACGCAAGGTACCCATAGAAGGGAAGTTTTACTAATCCCTCAACGGGCTCACCTTCGAATTGAAACCTCGCCTCCCGATGCTCAGGTATGGGTTGGTGGGACGCTAAGGGGAAAGGCGCCGATTGTCATTGATGATTTGCTTTTTGGCAGTGAGGTTGAGGTGCGGGTGGAGGCAGTTGGCTATCAGCCTGCGTCTCGTCGAATTCGTATGATCCATAACGAACAACGCGAGCAAATTCAACTTACCCCTATTCTCCAACCTACTCCTACCCTGAAGTCAAGGCGATGAAAGCGATGGGTGAAAGCGGACAAAAACTTGAGGTACCCCAAAAGGCATGCCCCTTTTGCAAAGAAAGCTTCGAAGAAGGGATCGAGCGTTGCCCAGCACACGATTTAAAGCTCATGGTGTGTGAAGAGGAGGGGCAGGGAGAATGTCAGTGGGGGTGGGCTCAGAAGGAGATGAAACGCAGCTTTTGGGATCGAATGGTGATTGGGGTGGCAGGTCTTGGGCTGTGGGTGGGTTTTCTTATGCCTTTTGTCAAAGTGGAGAAGCTTGGGCAAGAGCGGGTGTTCACTTTCTTTGGAGCCGCTTCTACGCGCGCTCCCAATCTTTGGTCTCTTCCTCTTGGGGGGATTTTTCTGCTCAATGTCGCCATTCGCTTCCAAAGGATACAAGTGATGCGGTCTCTTTGGCTCGGGACGGTCATGGCTTGCTTGTTTCCCCTGATTTCAGTGGGCTACTCTCTCTATCGTGTGATTCGGGTAGCAGAACTTCAGAGCGAAGTTCAATTAAGCGCTGCGTGGGGAATTGGCGTGGTTGTATGCGCCTGCTTGCTTGGACTTGTGGTTGCTTGGCGCTACAGCAAAGATCAAGCTTGAAACAGCATGCAGGTTGTGGACTGATTTGGTAGAGTTCGAGAGAATTCACAGGAAGGTGTAAGCTGTGCTACAGCAAAGCATGTCCTTGTGTCGGTGGCAAGCCAGAAAAACCTGTCTGCGGTTTGAGTTGAAGGATTGGCTTCTCAAAACATCACTTCTTTTTTGTCTATTGGTTTCTGCCCAAGTCCAAAGTCAATCCGATCCTCTTTCCCAAGCCAGACGTTTTTACAATGAGGGTGAGTTCGAGCGCGCAAGGGTAGCGCTCGATTCTGCACTTGAAAAGGGAGGGGTTGATGAGGTTCAGGCCTTTGCCCTCAGGGCCGAGATCGATGCGGCGCGCGGTGACAGAGAGGGGATGCTCTACGACGTGCGGGTATTGGCTGTGCTCGATCCTAAAGGTTCTTTCCTGAGCCGGCGCACGCATCCGGATGTGAGGGAAGCATTTTCGAAAGCAGTTGAAGAGATACGTGGCATTCGCATCACTGTTACAGCGAGTCGTGATGGTGATCAGATTAGACTGGAAGGACATGCCAATAGTTCTTTGGTTGAAGAAGTCCGAATTCATGCACGTATCGATGCAGGGCCGTGGTTGCATGGCACTTCACCCTTGTTGATTCCAATGCGAGAACGCGCGCTTGTTTCTTACTTTGCCGAAGGTGTTGGCCTAAGGGGGAGGGTGATCGCAAGGGAGGGGGAAGAAAGTAACCCGAAAACTGTGGAAATGAAAGAGGTTTTGGAGGAAATGCCAAAAAGCACGCCAAACCTACCAGGGCCACCGATTGTGTCTCCAACCACTTCCACAACACGAGATACTGGGGATGATACACCGTTATGGGTTGGGGTGGGTGTTGGGGGTGCACTCCTTGTTGGAGGTGGAGTGGTTGCGTTGATTCTGCTCACTCAATCCTCTTCAAATACCCAGGATATTGGCTTGTCTCCACCAGGGGTGCCAATGGGGTGGTAGCATGGCGCAAGAAAGCATCCACTCACTAACCGGTTCAGAGGTGGCAGGAAGCCCCATTCCTCAGCGGATTGGGCGTTACTGGGTGATCCAGGAAATCGCACAGGGTGGGATGGGGAGGGTATATCTCGCTCGTTCGGATTCGATGGGAGACGTGCGAAAGCTGGTTGCTCTCAAGGTGATTCACCCTCATTTGGCCACAGACGATCAATTCGTACGCATGTTTTTGGACGAGGCGCGAATTGCCTCTCGGATCGCGCATCCAAACGTTTGTGCAGTATTTGATGTGGGTGAAGACAGAGGGATTTATTACATCGCAATGGAGCTTCTCGTTGGTGTTCCCCTCCATCGGGTAATGAGAGCCATTTCTAAAACCGACGATGCTCGAATGGATGCAATGTACCCTGCCCTATGCGCCCGCATTGTGGCCGATGCATGCGAGGGTTTGCATGCTGCTCATGAGCTGGTTGATGATGATGGAACTCCTCTTGGTCTCGTTCACCGTGATGTTTCCCCACAAAACATTTTCGTCACCTTTTCAGGGACAGTCAGTGTGGTGGATTTTGGGGTGGCGCGAGCAGCAGGGCGTTTGAGTCAAACAACAACAGGAAGTCTCAAGGGGAAGATTGGTTACATGGCGCCTGAAACGATTGAGCGGCGGGCCATTGATCGGAGGGCAGACATTTGGGGGATAGGGGTGGTTTTATGGGAATTGCTTACAGGGAGGCGCTTGTTTCGAGCAGAAAATGAAGCTCAAACCCTTTTTGCAGTTCTGAGTGAGCCGATTCCTCCCCCCTCTGCGGTTAGAGATGGTGTACCCAAAAGCATTGATGCAATTGTGTTGCGTGCGCTTGAGCGAGATGTCGGCCGGCGTTACCAAACTGCTCGCGAGTTGGCAAGGGATCTGCACCGATTTATCGTTGGTCATACTGGCGGGGATCCTGTTGGTGCTGCCGAGGTTGAGAGCTGGTTGTCATCTCTTTTCCCCGACGAAAAACAGAAATGGAAGGAAGCAGTTGAGCGCGCAAGGACAGCAAGGGTGGAAGAGGAGAGGCAGCCTGCGCTTCCCCTGCACCCTTCTTCTGACGAGAACTCACGCCCCAACTCAATTCCCCAAAGCGCGGTGAGAAGTCATGCGGGACCGAGCAGGTCCCCATGCCGATAATTGCCGTGCTTGCCGGCATTGGCTTGTTCGGAATGGTGTTGGTTGCATACCAGTTGGGAAAAAGGGAGAGAGAGCTGCAATTTCTTTCGTCTGCTTCTTCTCCAAAGCCCTCAACTGGCTTAGTGGTTGAAAAAGAGACGGATGGAGAGGAGAGAAAAAAGCAGGGTGAAGCTTCGCCATCATCAGATCATTCGTCATTGTCAGAGCAGGCACCACTGAAAGAGGAGCTACCAAAAGGGGGTCCAGAGGTTTCTGGCGAATCCCCTCCCTCATCCAATCAGAAGGTTGCCTCGATCTCGCAGGCAGAGCAGGTACGGCAAACACAAACAGAATCAAAAGACGCTTCAAAGCCTCGACGAATGATTCAAGGCGGAGAAACGACGGGGGAAAGCCGGACAGGCACTTTGGTTGTCGCAATTCCAGGGGGATGGGCAGAGGTATATCGAGAAGGTCAACTCTTGGGCAGAGCCCCTGGACGCTTCACCTTGCCTGTTGGGCGCAACCGGCTTGAAATTCGGTTTTTTGGTGAAAAGCCAGGCCGTGTGGTTGTGGCTTCTGTTCCATCTCATGGTGAGGGCAAACTCATTGTTGCCCCTGATGAAGAAAATTAGGCCAGAAGTTGAGACGGACCCATGGTGTTGCCATGCGTTGCATCGAGCTGCCAGAAGAGGCCACGCCCTACGAGCGGGGGTTGTTCCATGGAGAGAGCTTTCGAGATGAAATCGCGGCCATTGCCATGATCCGCAGTGAGTTGTGTAAGACCCAAGGGCGATTCAAGAGCGACGAAGAGTTGCTAAGGGTTGCTCGCTTGCACATTCCTGTATTGCGTTCATACGACGAAGACCTTTTTCAAGAGCTTAGGGGAATTGGAGACGGCGCGCGTCTTCCCATTGAGCGCGTTGTGGTGCTCAACCATTATACTGACCTCAAAGACATCGATCCCAAAAAGGTGATGCCGGTGGAGGAGGAAGAGGAGGGGATTATGGGTGAGAGTGATGGATGCACGTCGATTGTGGCCTCAACTGAAGAGGGGGTCTTTCTCGGGCAAACTTGGGATATGCATGGATCAGCACTTCCTTTTGTGGCAATGATGCGAATCCCAGGCCGCTTGAAACAGGGTGCGACCCAGGCGGAGTGGGTGCCAGAGGCGTGGGTGCTCACCATTACAGGGTGTTTAGGGATGGCCGGAATCAACTCGAAAGGCGTAGGAATAGCAATCAACAACCTCAGGAGTTTGGATGCGCGCGTCGGATTGGTGTGGCCTGCTTTGGTGCGCCGCGTGTTGGAAATGGATACCGCTGCAAAGGGCTGTCAGCTGGTGTGTTCTGCCCCTCTTGGGTCGGGACACCACTACCTCGTTGCTGATGCGAGGGAGGCTTTCGGCATTGAGACTTCTGGCACCCGTTTTGAGGTGTGGCGAAAGGCGGAGTTTACCCATCCAGGGGTGGCTTTCCACCACGAAAATCACTGTTTAGGTAGGTACGTGTGTGAGGTGTCGGAGGTGTCACCGACTTCAACCACCATTGAACGCTTTGGTTTTCTCGAAAATTCTTTGGCCACACGGCCAATTTCCTCGGGGCTCGATTTGTGGGAGCGCCTGGGCTCTCACGAAGGTTACCCGCGCAGTGTGTGCACCCATTTGGCCACCCATGAGCACCCCCATGCGATGCTGACTTGTGCAGCCATACTTTGTGACTTGAGCCGCAAAAAAGTGTACGCCCATCAGGGGTGCATTCACGGTGTCGGAATTCCGGGACACTCAGATCCAACGAGAGTCCGTGCCATGGCCAGTGAGTTCACCTTCCGTGGCAGTGATCGGTAAGGGCCCAGGTCAGGTCAGCGAATTGAACAAGGGGGAGGCACCTTTTGACCAGAGCGTTCGAGCATTTGATTCCAACCACGGATGGCCAAAAGACAAGCCTCTCGTTCAAATTCACCAAGTTCTTTGATTGATTCCATGTCTTGACATGCTTGTGCGGTGTTTTGTGCTTGTTCGCTCCAAGGCAGGTTTTTGGCAATCCAAAGGCAGCACGCCAGCGCATTTTCGCAAATCGATTCAGGGATCGATTCGGGTGAAGGAAAAGGTGAACGTGAAGGAGGAGCGGAAGTGGGAGAAAGTGGAGCGGTTGCATGCATTGGTGAATGAGGGGGTTGAGGTTGGGGAGGTGGTGGTTGAGACTGGCATGAGAGACATCCTTCATTTGCCCAAACGCAGGCGAGAAGAAGAACCAACTGCCCGAGCAGTGGGCGGTGGTGGGTCAATCTCTTCAATGCCTTTCGGATTTTTTGTGCGCTTGTGCTGGCCTCTTGCAAATCCTGCATCGTTTCCCTTTATGCTTTGGCGAAGCGGATGGAGGATTTGGTTGGGTGAGTTAAATTGTCGACAAGCTTGCCTTCAAAGCGTTCAAGATGCATCTGGACCAGTGATTTAGGGGCAAGATGGAGCGAGTGCTTTGCTCAACGAGCGAGCAATCGCGCTTTGAGTCTTTTTGTGGCTTGTGGCTATTAGGAGCAAACAAGGGCTTCCATGGTATCAATGGTGATTCCAAGCCCTTGACGCCGTGTGTAAAGGCTCTTGCTTCGTCGGCTGATTGCTCTTCTTCAAGCCTTCTAGGGAGAAGTGTGGGCACTGCAGAGACGCGTTTGGGCGGAGGAATTGGGCTGATGAGTGGCTCAACTCTGAAAGTGTGAGAGGGTTGCTCCCTAGACGGGCCATGGTGACCACATTCCGGTGGCAAAGCAAGCGCTCGGGGTGTATAGCTCATAGCGGAAAAACAAACCCACTGTTTTGGCTTCCTCTCTTTGCGGATTGACCCAAGATCAAGTAGGCACCGTGAGGCTTTTTATGGCCAGTTCTCAGGTACTCTCATTCACACGCACGGCAATTGGTCAAAAGGCTCTGGTTGCAGTGACAGGCATCATCCTTTACGGGTTCGCATTTTTCCACGCTTTGGGCAATCTTCAGGTTTTTTTAGGGCGAGAGGCATTCAATCAGTATGCAGAAATGTTGCAGTCCATGCCAAAGCTGGTGTGGGCGACCCGGTTGGTTCTTCTGGTTGCGCTCATCACCCATGTTGTTTTGGTCGTGCGCCTGGCGCGGCGGGCACGTGAGGCAAAGCCAGCCCACTATCGATTTGAGGAACGCATGGACCCTTCTGAGGGAATTCTTAGGCGATATGCGCGTCAGACCATGTTGCTTTCTGGGCTTATCATTTTGGCCTATATTGTTTTTCACTTGATGCATCTCACTGTAGGGGCTGTTCCTGGGCTCTTTTTTGTGAGGGGAATGGCCTACGAAAACCTTATATACGGAATGAGAACCCCATGGGTGGCTGGTTTCTACCTATTCGCCAACCTCCTTTTAGGCTTGCACCTCTACCATGGTTGTAGGGCGTTGTTTCAAACCCTTGGCTTGCGTCACCCACAGTGGGATCGGCGCTCCTTTGCAATGGCTTTGTCGATCACAGCAGTCATTGTGGGCACGAATGTGATCATTCCAATTGCTGGGCTTACCCGTTTGGTGGGTGGCGAATTGCCGGAGGATCCCCAAGAGGTGCTTAGGACAGGGGAAGAAAAGCACACAGTCAGCGAGTGAGAGGGAGTATGGATCTCAAGAGCAATACACCCACAGGTCCAATTGAGAAGCGCTGGCAAAACCACAAGTTTCAACTTCAACTGGTCAACCCAGCCAACCGCCGAAAATATAAAATCATCGTGGTGGGGACAGGGCTTGCCGGTGCATCGGCAGGAGCCACCCTGGCCGATTTGGGTTATAACGTGCTCTCCTTTTGCTACCAGGATAGTCCGAGAAGGGCCCATTCGATTGCAGCGCAAGGGGGGATCAACGCCGCTAAGAACTACCAAGGTGATGGAGACAGTGTCTTTCGTCTCTTTTATGAAACGATCAAAGGGGGGGATTTTCGCGCCCGAGAGAGCAATGTGTACCGTTTGGCTGAAATTTCGGTGGACATCATCGATCAGTGCGTGGCCTTAGGAGTGCCTTTTGCAAGGGAGTATGGGGGGTTACTTGCCAATCGCAGCTTTGGGGGGACACAGGTGAGTCGCACCTTCTATGCGAGGGGTCAAACAGGGCAGCAGCTGCTTTTGGCAGCCTATTCTGCCCTTTCTCGAATGATTGCTGCAGGCAAGGTTCAGATGCGCCCCCGTTGTGAGATGATCGATCTGATTGTTGTTGACGGCCGGGCTCGTGGAATTGTCACGAGAGATCTCGTTACCGGCAAACTCGAAGCACATCTTGGAGATGCGGTGATTTTGGCAACTGGTGGGTATGGCAATGTGTTTTACCTTTCGACCAACGCGAAGGGGTGCAATGCATCTGCGATTTGGCGTGCTCACCGGAGGGGGGCTGGCTTTGCCAACCCATGCTTCACCCAAATTCACCCGACTAGCATCCCTCAGGCGGGAGAGTACCAAAGCAAACTCACCCTCATGAGTGAGTCTTTGCGCAACGACGGCCGCATCTGGGTACCGCGCAAGCCAGAGGATTGTACCAAAGACCCTCGCTCGATCCCTGAGCGGGACCGCTACTACTACCTTGAGGAGAAATACCCAAAGTTCGGTAACCTCATGCCTCGAGACATTGCCAGTCGGCAAGCCAAGTTTGTGTGTGATCAGGGGCTTGGGGTGGGGCCTGAGATCGATGGGGTGCGCCGAGGGGTTTATTTGGATTTCACCGATGCGATCAAGCGGGATGGTGTTGAGGTGATCCGCGAAAAATACGGAAACCTTTTCGATATGTACGAGCGCATCACCGGCGAAAATCCGTATGAGGTGCCGATGCGCATTTATCCTGCAACCCACTACACGATGGGGGGACTTTGGGTGGATTACAACCTAATGAGCAATATTTCAGGGCTTTTCGTTGCTGGTGAAGCGAATTTTTCCGACCATGGTGCAAATCGCCTGGGTGCGAGCGCACTCATGCAAGGTTTGGCAGATGGTTTTTTCATCTTGCCCTATACAGTTGCTGACTATTTGGCTCGAAATGGCCCATCAAAAGGTGTTGACGAAAATCACCCTGCTGTGCGCTCGGCGATCAAAGAAGCCGAAGCACGCATCAACCAATTCATTGAAGTGGGCCAGAAGGGGACTCACACCGTTGATTACTTTCACCGAAAGTTGGGGATGATTTTATGGAATGAATGCGGAATGACGCGCAACGAAAAAGGCCTCCGGAAAGCACTTGAGGAGATTCCAAAACTCCACGAAGAGTTTAGGGCAAAAGTCAAAATCGTTGGTGGCGGTGAAACCCTCAATCGAGAGCTTGAAAAAGCCTTGCGGGTTGATGATTTCTTTGAGCTTGGGGTGTTGATGTGCCTGGATGCGCTGGAACGAGACGAAAGCTGTGGTTGTCATTTTCGTGAGGAGCATCAAACGAAACCTGATCCCAATGTGCCTGGAAGCTATGGGGGAGAATGTGTGCGGGATGATGAGCGCTTTGCACACGTTGCAGTGTGGGAGTGGAAGGGCGAGGGGAAATTTGCAAGGCACGTCGAACCCCTCAATTTCGAGTACGTCAAGCTTGAACAGCGCAAGTATTAATCAAGTGCTCAAAATGGGAATGAGGGATATTCGACTTTTTCCCATATTTGGTTTCAACGGGTGAGCCATGGGAGAAACAATCGATCTCAAGCTTCACGTGTGGCGTCAAAGTGGACCTAACGCACCTGGTCGTTTTGAAGACTATACCCATTATGCGAAAGCGATTCCAACTCATGCTTCTTTTCTTGAGTTTTTGGATATTGTGAACGAGCGTTTGATCCTCGCTGGCATTGAGCCAATCGCCTTTGATCACGATTGCCGAGAAGGAATTTGCGGAATGTGCGGAGTGGTGATCAACGGGAGGCCTCATGGCCCCCGCAAGGCAACGACGACCTGCCAGCTTCACATGCGGCACTTTCGAAATGGGGAAGAAATCTGGGTTGAGCCATGGCGGGCCAAGGCTTTCCCCATCGTCAAAGACCTGATCGTGGATCGAAGTGCTTTTGATCGCATCATTCAGGCTGGCGGGTACATCACAGCGCGGGTGGGCTCAGCGCCCGATGCGAATGCGATCCTGATTCCAAAGCAGGTTGCAGAAGAGGCCATGGATGCGGCGGCATGCATCGGATGTGGAGCCTGTGTCGCAGCGTGCCCAAACGGAAGTGCCAGTCTCTTTGTGGCTGCCAAGTTGGGGCATTTCAATTCATTGCCGCAGGGCAAGCCCGAACTTGATCGGCGGGTGCTGGGAATGGTGACCCAGCATGAGAAGGAGGGATTTGGTGGGTGTTCCAACCACTACCTTTGTGAGGCGGCTTGCCCCAAAGAAATCAGTGTGAAGTGGATTGCCAAAATGAACCGTGACTTCATTCGGGCTTCGCTCCGCTATGCACCGCCTGTCGAACGCAAAGAGGGATATGGGTAGGAGCTTCTGGTACCTCAACCAGGGGGTGTGGTTGGGTTGAAACCGCTAGGTGAGAGTCGCCTCGCGGATGCTCTCTTTATCGAGCTAGTGGCTTGCTTTAGGGAGCTGGGAGAGATGGGGGTGATGCTGGCCGGTGATGGTTGGTGCATTACTTTGCACCTTTCCACTTCGAAGGGGGTTCGTTGACCGATGTTTTTGGAGTGTTTCGCCGAATTGCGCTGCTTTTCTTGGGATGATCTTTTGAGCGAAGTGTCGTCAGTGAAGGCGAATCCAGGTCAAATGGATTCTTTAGGGGTTCTCGAGATCTGTTGCTTGGCCATGCGGGGTTGTTAAAGATGGTTGTGCCCTCGTGGTGATGATCATCAATGTGGTGCTTTCTGCTTGTTCAAGTCAAATGAAGCTTTGGTGAAGCTTGGCATGTTCACCAACAGTGCATTGATGGCTTCCCTTTGATGCGATGAATCATCTGCGCATGGCTTCACGATGAACCCTCTCTTTCGATGGGTGACAAGCCCTTTTGCGCGATAAACTCAGAAGGCGCCCTGATGGTGGTTCAACTGCTTCCAGAGAGGGGGGCCATACACCTCAAGTGGCTTGCGGTGAGGCAAAAGGATGTGGTCGCAGTTGCGACCCACTTGATGCCTTGCAGTGGCGATGATTTGGTTTTGATGGCTGGTCGGTTTTGGCAATGGGTTGGTGTTGATGCCTTCGGATTTGGATTCAACCAGCGAAGAAAGTGGAAGGTGTTCTTTCGTGGATAGCGGGATGTTAGGGAGGCCTTCGAGCCATGTGCGATGGTTAGGATTCTTCTAGGAAGACAGCTTTTTCGATGGCATGTAGCAGTTGCTGCATCCTGTTGGCTTTTCGCATCCACTGGATATCACCCTCATGATGCAATGGTGCTAAAGGACGGACATTGTTTGGTGTCTGGGTGA
>JANWYL010000190.1 GCA_025056955.1 Sandaracinaceae bacterium
CCGCGTTGGCGATCACGCCAGCTCCCATGATTTCGATGAGATCGCCCACAAGCCAAGGGGGAGTGGCTGCGGAACTCGCGCGGCCAATTTGGAGGATCCCAACCAGCCGGTGGTTATCGGAGAGGGCGCGAGCGACTTTGCGCCCTGAGGCCCATGCCGCGATGCGCAACTTGATCCAATCAAAAAAAGCTTGGGCTTTTTCCCACAATGAGGCCCCCACCATTGCTTCGCGCACTTCTTGCGCACGAAGGAGAAGGGCAGCCCGGTCCAAAAGCGCGGTGATCGCCAGGTCTTGGGCGGGGTCGCGGCTATTGTGCCCACGCCGATCGGGGGCTCGCATTGCCTTTTCAGTGACGCGCATTGCATCTTCTCCACGGCCGAGCACGAGGAAAAGTTGAGCGAGGGCACGGCGGCTTTCTGTGCGATCGGCTTCTTGAACGTGAGGAGGACGCTTTGCGCGATAGGGATGCACCTGGCGCATCATCGAGAGGGCCTCTGCAAAGCGGCCCTCCCGAATGTAAAGCTCGACCAAATCGACAAAGGGGTTGCCGTACCAGGCAATTGTCGCTTTTGTTCCAGCGAGGAGGTACTCCTCGGCCTCTTCAAGGCGGAACAGGGAGCGAGAGGCTTCGGCAAAGTTGGTAAAATCAACTGCGCTTTGTCGCTTGGGATCAGCTCCATAAAGTTCGAGGGCTTCTCGACAGGCCTGGTAGCTTCGCTCTTCGTTGCCTGCCTCAAATTCGGTGGCACAAAGCGCGTTCAGGGCGATTTCGATTTGGCTCTGGTTTCCACTGGCTTTGCCGAGTTCGGCAGCACGGCGAGCTTCGCCAAAGCGGCGAAGCTTCATGAGAGGCCACGCAAGCTCTGCCTGAAAAGGGGGAGAGTAAAGCCCGTTATAGCGCTCTGCCCAGCGAAGCTGATCTTCGTAGCGTTCAAGTGCCCCAGAAGTGAAAAAAAGCTCTCTGAGAATTGATGCGTGCCAACGCCACGAGGGGATTGATGTGGGATGGTCGCTACCGTGGGATTGGGCAAAGAGGCCAAGCGCTTTTTTCAGATGAAAGAGGGCTCGCGCAAAATTTCCTTCGCCGTAATGATGAACCAGCCCAAGGACGTAATGGGCCACGTAAGAGTTTGGGTTTTTGGCAATGATTTGCTCTGCTTTTTCGCGCGCTCGCACAAAACGCTGGAACACTTCAGCAAGGCAAGCGGCGAGGAGCTCTTCCTTGGTTGCGGCTTGGCCAGGAGGCGGATTTTCGGCATGGGAACGACACAGCTCGTCTTCAAAGCTTCCAGCGCTTTTGGAAAGCGGGATTTCTTCCGGCGATGAGCCCTGCGATTCCGAGGCATCTTTTTCTTGACTTAGGACGATTGCGGAAGTGGAAATCAAGGCGGAAACCAAGGCCAACCCAAAAAGGAATAGCGGCCTTTTTGAATCTGGTATGAACACAGGAGCTTAAAAAGATATGGGCAAAGGCGACTCCCCTTTCAAGCGTTTCGAAGGACCTCACGCTCGAGTCGCTCGACTTGGCGCTTGACCGCCTCCCGAACGATGGATTCGCTATTGTGGTGGCCGGGGGCAAGCTCGAGGCGATGAGAGAAAACGTAGGGGGCGAGCACTTCGAGATCGCGAGGGCTTACATAGTCGCGCTCGTAAAGGACGGCCCTTGCTTGCATGGCTGGCAACATGAGGAGCAAAGAACGGGTTGAAGCGCCTTGAAGCACCCTGGGGTCGCTCCGCAAGCTGCGGGCCAGATCCACAAGGGCCTCCCGAAACGAAGGATGAATGCGCACTTTGTGGCGAATCGCTTGCCTTGCGGCGAGGATTTCGTCTCGGGTCACGCCTTGGTGTTCATTGGCGAGCTCAAGCGAGCTTTTTGGGTAGGAAGCAAGCACTTCGAGTTCAGCCTCGCGCGAGATTGGCTCCATCCGGATTTTGAAGAGAAAGCGGTCAAGCTGAGGGGTGGGGAGAGGATAGGTGCCGGCCACGTCGAGGGGATTTTGGGTGGCAATCACAAAAAAAAGCTCGTCCAAAGGATGGGTTTCTTCGTCGATTGTCACTTGTTTTTCGGCCATGGCTTCGAGCATCGCCGCCTGGACTTTGGGGGAAGTGCGGTTGATTTCGTCTGCAAGAACGACGTGCGCGAAGATGGGCCCCCTTCGGAAGACGAACTGGGAACTTTCGAGTTGAAGGACATTCGTTCCCGTGATGTCGCTTGGTAAAAGATCAGGCGTAAATTGAATGCGACGAAAAGGCTGAATGTGTGGAGGGGAGCCAGGCCCTTTTTGAATCGCTGTGCCGAGGGCCCGGGCCAAAGTGGTCTTGCCGGAGCCGGGGTAATCTTCGAGGAGCACGTGGCCATCTGCCAAAAGGGCGATGAGAATGAGATCGATCACTTCATCGCGGCCTCTTATGGCGGCTCTTAAACGCTTGCGCAGCCGATTTGCCACAGAGCGAGCCACTTCTAGGTGCTCAGGAGGTGCAGGGGATGAAAGCGCTTCATTGAGGTGTTCAGGCATTTTGCCCCCTTTGATTGATTTGGACCTATCTCGCTTGCAACCACGAAAGGGGGTCGAGCCAGGCCAAAATGCGCCGCCAAAGCGGGGCTTTCCGCGAGCGTTCTTTGGAGAGGCTCGTCCGGAGTGCGCGGAGGCGCTCGTGTTGAGGAGGGGTGGCGCTTCCAAAATAAGCGGCTTCGGCAAGTCTGCAAAGCGGGAGAAGACTTGGGAACTCAGCCTCTAGGCGCAGTGCGAAAGCCTCACGGGAAAGGCCCCGGGGCCGAGTGATTCCGAGCTCAGCCAAGCGATCAAGGGCTGCGCGGAGCTCAAGGCGAGCTCGCTTTTCAGGCCTCGCAAAAAGAGGAATCAAGGCGCGCCACACCTTGATGAGGTACATGGCCAGAACCAAAGCAAGCAAGATATGGCCCAGCACAGCAAGCCCTTGCCTCAGCCAGGTGCGCGCCAGCTGCTCGATGGGCACAGGGGGCTCAGAGCCATCTTCAGGGAGGATCTGAGTGCCCCTTAGCATTTCGGCAAGCAGCCGCTGGAGGTCTTCGTCAGGAGGGGCAATCCCTTCATCCAGGCTTTGTTCTGGGAAAACATCGATAACCACCCAGCCCACTCCCTCAAGATAGAGCTCGGCCCAAGCATGTCCGTTTTGTGCACTGAGTAGTATCGCAGAGCCTCCTCGGCGTGCGGCCTCGGGGTAAACGTATCCCGTTCCGACTCGTGCAGGGAGGCCAAGCGAGCGCATGAGGAAGGCAGCTGCGTGGGCGAAATGGATGCAATAGCCCTTGCGGTCGCCGAAAAGAAAGTCGGCGGTTGGATCGGGTGCACCTGCATGCTTTGAACGGAGGGAGTAGATGCCGTTTTTGCTGAGCCAATTGGAAATCGCAAGGGCTTGTGCATAGGGATCCTCGCGCAAAGGAGAGGGCAGGGATGAAACAATCGAGTGCGCAAGCTCAAGATAGCGGGGATCGTCTGGGGCTCGGGTGTAGTGGCGCCAGAGCTCTTCAGACCAGGAGGGATCGCCAGCTCGCCTGCCAAGGAGGGCAACGGGATCGGCTGTGAGGGCGGCAGAGCGCACACGATAAACCCGACGAAATCGAGAGGGGTTGGGATTGGTTGCAGGAATGAAAGCCACAGGCGCTTCGAGCCCAAAGGGGCGGGCGTGCTCGCCAAGCATCCCGACCGTGGTTTCGACGCTGCTGCGAAGGATGCTCTCGCTTGGTGCACCTTCGATGTTCAAAGGGCGAACTGGGAAACCTGGCGCAATGTCGGGATCAGCACCGCGCAAGGTGGCGCGAACCAGGCGATTGCCATTGAACTGGCTAAAGGCGTCTTGGCGGAAGTAGTAGGCTCCAGATGGGGGTGAATAGTCGTCATGCAAAAGAACGATGGCAAGGGGTGTCGAGCGGTTTTGGCTCGTGTAATCGTCACGAAAATCGGGGCCATCGAAACGTTGGTTTTGCTCCGCTTGGGAAGCGCCTCTGGAATCATCATCTCGCAAACGCAACCCATCGTTGGTGGGAGGAGGAGAAGGGAGCCCTGTCACCTGGGTGATTCCGATGATGGAAAGCAGAAAAACCAAAAAGAGAGCGAGCTGCAGGAGTGAACGTCGGAGCTTCTCCTCAGAGAGCAAAAGGAGGGCGAGGGTGATGGTGGCAAGCGCACCGATGCCCAGAAGGGCAGAACTCGGATCACCTCCACGGGCGAGGATGGGGTCAGCAAGGGCGTATGGTCGGTGGATCGCACCGTTTCGGTGCTCGATCACAAGACCTGCAAAAGCAAAGGCAATTGCTGCGACCTCGAGGATGGAGAAGGGAGTGAAGCGCGTCGAAAAGGCTCGGAGGAGGGTTGCAAGGGGAGCAATTGTCAAGAAAAGGGTGAGGAACTCCCCAATTCGAAGCATCTCGGCGGGGCCCAGAAGGTGCTTGGTCCAAGTTGAAAATGCCCAAAGGGCACTGATAAACCTCCCGATGATCAAGCCTCCAACTCCGATTACCCCAATCACCCAAGTCCTCAAGGTGCTTTGTGCGAGCGACCGACCTAAAAGCCCACCCAAAGCAGATCCAAGTGCACCCCCCACCACTCCTTCCATCACAGTCAGGGGATAGCTCAAAACCGCCCCCGTAATAAAGTACGCCAAGGTGCGAAGGACAAGGGGTAGCTCACCTTCTCGCTGGTGGTATGTTGTGAAGGTAGCAGTGCTCATGCAACCTCCTTTTTGAAATCAGCAACTTGGTGAGGCAGAGAAGGTGAAGATGCAATGGGCTTGCGCCAATGGAGGGGGCTCAATGGCTGACCGGACAACCGATCAACGATCGCAGTTTCCACACGGAGTGCTTGAAGAGTGCTAAGCACCTTTTCAAGGTGTTCGATTGGGACTTCAGGGGTTTGGTTAGGGTAAAAAAAGAAGCGATGCCTGGGTGGGCGGGGGGGGGCGGGCCTCAGACCATCCACACCAATCACCACTCGGGAGCGATGGCTTCGGGTTTTGAGGGCGAGGGTAACGCGCTCGAGCCATGGGCCCCCTTGCGGCGGCACAAAGAGCACAATTGATGCTGGGCCCATTCGCTCTCCTTCCTCAAGAAAGGAGATGAGCCTTGAGGCCCCATCGCTTTTTGCGTGAGCAGAGCGAAGGATCGCCATGAGCGCTTCTTCAGTGGAGGAGGTGGCTTGAGGTGTTCCATCTGCCGCAAAGACCCACTCGTCGCCCAAAAGTCGATTTTCAATTGCTGCCCGCGCCGCACTGGCAGTGGCTTCATCGTTTGGGCCCGAGACCAAATACGCAAGGGTGCGCTTTGAGGGGCTAAGGGAGCGTTCGGGCACGCGCACCATCACGCGCCGTGTTCGGGCCAGCGCTTTCCAGTGAATGAAACGGGCAGGATCTCCCGGCGAGTATCGCCTCAAGTCAAGCCGGTCCCCATTGGCGATTCCCATTGGGTGAGGGAATTCTTCGCCGCTTCCTAGAGACATAAGCACCGGAAGCCGCTTGAGTCGCCCGATGTGAGGCCACACCTCCACTTTGGTGTTTGACCTAAACTCCATCCGAATCCTCGAAAGCCCCAAAACATCCTCGACGCTTACTTTTCGAAGCACGCAATCAAAAAAGCCTCGTTCTTTTGGAGCAATCCACTCTTTGAGCTCGAAACCATCTTTTTCAAGCCGCACCTCGGCGTGGGGAGAGACCCACTCCACCTGGAAACGCACAAGAGGAAGCCAAAAAAGCGATGGCCAGGACGCTCCGCTCGGCCCTTCGATTTGGGTTTCGAGCCTCAGCGATTTTCCGTGCCTCAAAGAGCGGGATCGGATGAAAAGT
>JANWYL010000191.1 GCA_025056955.1 Sandaracinaceae bacterium
ATCCCATGCACCTCATACCCCTTTTCGATCAAAAGCTCGGCAAGATATGACCCGTCTTGACCTGTTATTCCCGTAATGAGGGCCCGCTTTCCCAATTTTTCTTGAGCTTGCCCTCCCGTGCCTTGGCTCATGGGGCGCATGATAACCTTGCACTTTGAAAGATGCAAGCAAGCATTTTTCCTCAAGCGAGAAACAAAATCGTTAATCAGTTTTTGGATTTTCGAAAAAGTTAAAAGCGCAAAACGAAAATCAATGTGTCGATTGGCATTGGTTTTCGTAAATGCGTACAACAGGCCCAATGTGCTTCAAACCTTGAAACCCCCAAAGTGGGGCATAAAAGTGATCTTGCTCATCAAAACGGGCATCGCAATTCAATTCTCCCGGTTCAAATCGTGCGCGTTCAACGTAGCAGGGGGGCGGATCTGTTCCGTCGTAGCGGACCGTTGGCACATGACAAGGCAAATAAGCACGGGAGATGGCAAGGATTGGGCTTGTGAGGGCAGGAGGCGGAGTCCCACGATAAAGAACGGGATAAAGGGCCGCTTGGGCTGTTGGGCGCCAGCTTGATGGGTGTGGATTGGCGAAAGCGCTTTGATCAAAGGGATGGTCAAGGCGAGGAACCCAAGTGCGCCAAGAGGGAGGTAGAAGGGCTTCGCAGCGCTCGGCCAGTCGTTTTTCCACGGCATAGAGACGCCCGTAGCCCCCCATCGACTCGATGGGCTTATCGGGGACGTTGCGCCTGAGCCACTCAACGGCCAGCTCACGGGTGTCGGTGAGACCCAGCATCCAAGTGCAAGCGATCGAGCGGAGGGTTGGCTCAAGGGAGAGGAAGAAGAGGGGAAGAGCGAGGGCTGGCCAGCGCGTTTTTGCCGGGTTTAGGGCTTTTTGTGATTTTGCCAAGGCCGTGATTCCAAAGCTGATGGAGCGGGAAATCGTGCAAAGGGCCCAGGCCGAAAGCACTGCCAAGGGCGGATGCATCGGGAAGGAGTAGCGGACAAAATTGAGGGTGGTTCGACCCACTACCCCAAACCAAAAGAAAAAGGTGAAAAGACCCAGGATGGCCACCATCGCTTCGCGGCGAGAGGCAAAAAAAATCGAAAACGCAGCAGAAAGCAGGCCAAACCAGGTAAGAAGGGTTCCATAGGCAAAGGGCAGTGAGGTTCTCAGGTGATCGAGCCAGCCAGGCACGATTTGGGTGCCCATCCGGTAGGACATGGCTTGGTATCCAGCGGGGTCATAGCGCATAAGGTGTGAGCGGATGCCCTGCCAGTAGGCCTGAGGCTCGCTGAGAGCACTTGGGCTTGTGGCGATAAAGGCCACCAACGCAAAAGATGCACCAAGCAAGATTGCAATGGAGTTAAGCTTGGCCGGGCGCAAAAACGCTCCAAATGGCCAAGGGGCCAAGCCATGTTGAGCGATGCGAATGGCAATCGCCAAAAGTGGCACAAAAGCGAAGGTTAAACCCGTCCATTTGGTTGAAATGGCAAGGCCCAAGGCCACACCGGCTTTGATGAAATCGCTCATGGCGCCTCGGTGAAGCCCTTGAGCGATGGCAATCAAGAGCCACAAAAAAAAGAAAATCAGGGTCGTATCAGAGACAGCGAAGTGGGCATCTCGCACGGCCAAAACGTTCGTCGCGTAGAGCCAGCCAGCCACAAGGGCGATGGCGTGCCGTTCGGTGGGCGAGCGCAAGGGGGAAACGAGAAAGCCCAAGCGCATGACCAAGAGCACTGTTGCCCAACCCACTGCTGCAGAAACAAAGCGCACTGGTATGATGAAGCGGGAAGGGTTGAGCGCAAACGCACAACCAAGGTGCAGGTCTCCTTCTTTCATCGACCACCACGCAAGGAGCACCCGCTGCACCAGATGGTGAACCCAGAAGAAGAGCTCAGGCCAACCGGTATGCCCAACGTGGGGATTTGGGTCGGTGAAAAGGCCAAGTGCGACGGAAGCAAAGATTTCTTCATCGGGTCGCCCCCAAGGGGTGCTTGGGGCAAAGCTCAGATGATAAAAGCGCAAAAGCCCTGCAATCACAGAGATGGCAAAATAGGGCCAAAACAAAGGATGCTTTATCCAAGCCAGGCGCCCGATGGAATTGTTCATAGGCGATTTGAGTGATTCTGAAAACCAGTAAGGGGCAAAAGAAAGGAGGAAGCTCGAAAGCGGAAAGATATCGAATGAATGTGAGAGGGCAACGATGAAACGATAAAAGGGATTTGGGCGCTATGGAGGGAATTCACTTGCAGAATTTGACGGCGGCCAATACCATGGCTCTCCAGGAATCGAAGCATTTTTGCAACAGGGAGGAAGGAGTGAAGCGAGAGCGATTGATGCGAAATCCAAACTGGCTGGCTTGGATGGTGGGAGGGTGGCTTCTTCTGGCTTCCAAGCTGTGTCCCGGGCTTGCGCACGCGCAGGGGATGGCTCCGGCTGGAGCTCATCTCCATTCGATTCGTGCAATGCCCAAGGGGGCGATTGGCTTGGCGTTTATTGGCGCGGAGATTGGTTTGATCCTTCCCGCTCTGGCAAAGGCGAAGGATGTTTGGCCATACATTGTTTTTCCCATCCTCGGTGCAGGGGCAGGAGCAGTTGGGGGCTATTTCATGGACGATGCCCTTGGCACCCAAGCCGAGGGAAGTGTGGCGATTTTGGCAGTCGGGATGGCTCTTTTTGTACCCACCGTGCTGGGTACGCTGGCGCTCACTGCCTACTCACCTCCAGAGGGATCGGGCGAGAGCGACGAGACGATGCAGTACAAACGCAGCCCTCAGGAGTCGGTTGAAGCCACAGAAGAGGGGCAGAGCAGCGGGCAGCCGACGACCACAACCGCGCCAGGCGATCAACAGTCATCAGGACTCAATCGGCTTTTGCTAACGCCTCCAAGTGAGCCAAGCAGTGTGAGCGGCGTGGGAGGGGGCTTGGCGCGCACAAACTTTGTTGAGTTTGCCTTTGGCCAAGGGGGAGGCTCTCCCTCTTTGTGGGAAACGGCCACGCGAGAGGTGATGCGACGCACCATGCTTTTGCGCTTGCCTTCGATTCGCTTCTAGCCATGTGGAATCAATTCGAACATGCAAGAGGTGGAGGCTCATCTCAATCGGCCTACGGCGCTTTTGGCCGATATCCATGGAAATCTCAAAGCCCTTGATGCTGTGCTCACGGAATTGCGTGGATGGGGGGTGGAGCACATCATCGTTGCAGGAGATCTTCTCTTTGGCGGCGACGAATCCCTTGGCGTCTGGCGGCGCCTCATGGAGTGCAAGGCCTATTTGATTCGGGGATTGAGCGATACGGCGCTTTCACTTCTCCATCCTGACCAGCTCAAGCCTCAAAATGAAGAGGAAGAGCGAAAAAAAGCCCTCTTTTTGAAGACACGAAAAGAGGTTGGAGAGCTTGTTCTCCATCGCCTTGCTCGTTTGCCCGAGCAATTGCGCTTTGGTCTTCCTGGAGGAAAGGAGATGCTCGTTTGCCACGGCTCTCCTCGCGATCCAGGGATCGATTTGAGCTTTGAGCTGAGTGATGATGAGATCGCCTACCTGCTTGGTGAAGAGGCAAAGGATTTCGTGGCAGCTGGGGGCTCCCACGTCGCTTTTGATCGGGTATATGAAAACACCCAAATCATTGGCCTGGGTTCAGTTGGTGCCTCTCCTGATGGAGAAACAGCTCATTTTGCAGTGCTTTTGCCTGACGAGGCCGAAATCAAGGTCGAACGCGGCTGGGTGAGGTTGCGGAAATGAGGTCGATGGCTTGAGGGGTTAAGATGGTAAAATCAGGTCGATAATCAATGCGATGCAAGGGTCTCCATCTTCCCATCGTTTGATTTATCGATGGGACCTCGACAAGACTTATCTCCACACGAATTTTGATCGTTTTCGCGATCTTTTGCGCACGGCTTTTGAGTCAGCTCAGGACAAAAAAACGATTCCTGGCGCTGCCACGCTGCTTCAAGAAATCAAAAAAACAAATCCTTTTGGGATTTTTATCGTTTCTGGGAGCCCAACTCAGCTCCGAAAGGTGCTCGAATCAAAACTGCGCCTGGATGGAATTGAGTGGGATGATTTGGTGCTTAAGCCCCAACTTGAAAATCTTTTAAAGGTTCGGATTCGTTTTTTGAGGGATCAGATCGCGTACAAATTGAGTGCTCTCATTGAATCGCGTTTACGCACTCCTCCAGAAATCAGGGAATACATGTTTGGAGACGATGCAGAAGCCGATGCGTTTATTTATTCGCTCTTTTCTGATTTGTGCACGCGACGAATTGGCATCGAAGTGCTTGAAGCGGTGCTTGAGCAGGCCAGGGTATACGAGGAGTTCAAAAGAAAAATCATTGCGATTGCAAAAGATTTACCGCAGGGGGGAGGAGCAGAACGCATTTTTATCCATCTCGATCGGGTTTCATTGCCTCAATCTTTTGATGCTTTCGGAAAGCGGGTTGTGCCCTTTTTCAACTATTTTCAACCTGCTTTTTTGCTTTTTGCAGATGGGGTGCTTGGTGCCGAAGCGGTCCTTCGGGTGGCCGAGGAGCTGCACCTCGAGCATGGCTTTGGGATAGATGCCCTCGCGGCCAGTGTCCGTGATCTTGTGGAACGAGGGCATGTGGGTGGCTCTTCCATCCGCCGCTTGGCTTCTGAATTGGAAGGGGCTCAAGGAGCACTGGGCCAAGAAGCCCAAAAGCTTGCCGATGCTTTGCGCAAAGATCCCTCAGTGCATGCGGAGGATCCCGAGAAAAGGGAGCCTGTTTCAATTGACTACCCTTCTTTGTTGGTTCGCGATCGCAAAAGGGCAATCCTTGCCAAACGGCGTGCAATGGGCCTTGATCCCCAGGGCGAAAGCTGAGGAATCACCCCCCTTCAGAAAAGGGCTGCCGCCGATAGGGCGCCGTGATCACGGGGATGCGGAGACGCATTCCATCCCGTTCGATGTCCAGGACAATCCGGCTTCCAGCAGGCCGCCGACGAATGAGGCGAATCGATGTTTCGGGATCGTTGACTGCTTGGTTGTCGATCGCAACAAGGACATCGCCTGGCCGCACTCCTGCAAGGCCAGCTGGGCCATTTGGATCGACTGCATGAAAAAGCACGCGCTGGCCATGGCGGCCGATCAGGACACCGATCCACGATCGCGAAATCGTGCCATTTTGTATGACCTGCTCGACCACTTCGCGGGCGATTGGGGCCGAAATGGCAAGGCCAATGCCTCCCCCCCTTCCAACGACCATTGTGTTGATCCCAACGATTCGGCCGTCGAGATTGACCAGAGGCCCGCCGGAGTTGCCCGGGTGGATGCTGGCATCGGTTTGCACGTATTCCTCAAGCCCATCGCCAATTCCTGAGTTTCGATAGGCGCTGACCACACCGACGGTAACAGTGGTATCAAGCCCGTATGGAGAGCCAATGGCAAGCACCCATTCGCCGACCCGCACTTCGTCGGCAAAAGAGAGCCAGGGGAGGCCGTTTGCATCGATTCGAACGATGGCGAGATCACTGGCCTCATCTGCGGCGGCCACACGCCCCAAGAAGCGGCGCCCGTCTTGCAAAACCACGTTGATCTGTTGGGCTTGGTCAATGACGTGGCGATTGGTGAGGATCCAGCCGTCTCCACGAACGATGACGCCTGAGCCATTGCCTCGAACGACTTCGTAGCGGGGGCCACCAAAAGGAAAGAAAGGGAGGACCGCAAGGGAAGCCACTCTCAGGCTCACGACAGCTGGGGAGACGCGCGTGGCAACCTCGTGAAAGGCATCGCTTAGGGCACGTGCCAAGCTGAGGGGCGAAAGGGAGCTTAAAGAGGTATTTGAGGATGAGGTGGGGGGTTCTTC